>JAEOTG010000316.1 GCA_016839985.1 Candidatus Heimdallarchaeota archaeon
AGGAGTTCCAGTTATTTCAACCACACGATTAACTGAAACATGTAGTTCAGGATTTATAAAAATCAATACACGATAGTTTTCTGGATTAGAACCCACTAAAACCCTAAAATCTGCCTTAGCTTTTTGGTAAACTTCAACAATTTCTTCTAACTCAGCCTTAAGCATATAATATACTCTCCTTTAGAATTTGTTCTCCTAATCTCTTGATTTGAGCTGGATCAATTAAAATTGGTCTAGTAATACCTTTTAGCATTTGTTTTGTATGAATGTATAACTCTTTGTTTCTTAATGTCTCAGTTCCCATCAAGAAGTAAGATATATTCCATTTCCTTGAACGATCTTTTTTCAAGCTAGTAAAAATAGCATTGAGTTGAACCAAACACTCTATAGTTTCTGGTTTAGTTTTAGTTTGTATTTCAGAGAAATATCTTGTTAATGCATCACTTTTTCGGTAATTGAATGGAAGAGATGGAACATTAGGCATACCATCTGTTACTATAGTGAATTGAACATCTATGTCTTTGTCTAAATGCTGTTTTTTCGCATGTTCAATTGCAGCTTGAACAGCTTGAACCATGTATGTTTTTCCTTTAGCTTCTGCAGATAATAGGAGATGTTCCATTTTCTTATCATCATCAACGACTGCTGTATTTTTTCTGATGGGCACAACAGCAAGTTTAAACATGTCATGACGCTTTCTTTTTCTTCTATTAATTAGTTTAAAATAGTAATAAAGACTTAAACTTGTTAATAGAGCTCCATCTAATCGAGACATTTTACCCTCAAAAACGGTTTTTCTCATTGATTGACTCATATCTACAATAAGATAGACTAAAGATCGTCTGTCTTTCTTTACTCTTACTATATCTTCTTGTTTTACTGAGGTTGGAGGTATGGTTTGAGAACCAAGAATTGCGCTTTTATAGGTTTCTTTTAAACGGATAGTTCCCCTTGGGCGTTTTTGGATTTCATCAATTGGTGCAACAGAGATTTGCTTCAATAAATATCGACCTAATATTTTTCCAAGTAAATCCATAACACTTTCTCGTGAAATCCTCTTTTTTCTTCCAAATGCATCAGTAATTTCTATATCTACTATGTCTTTTAGTTGATTTAATTTATCTGCAAGTTGTTGTAAATCTACTGTGCCTTCGTATTTCAATTCACGCAATAGATCTTGGATATACTTTAGAATATCTTCGAGTGTTTGTAATTCATTACGATTAACTCGTTCTAAAACATCAGGAAGAACATGATCTCCTATGAATCTTAGAAGTTTTAGTTCATTTACTAAACGCTCTTCTTCTTCAGGAGTAAGATAGGTATTCATGATTTTTTGAAGTATATTTTCGATAGCAACAGAGTTTTTTGCTGCAATTGATAAAACTGCACCTTCGCGAGAACTTCTACCTAAATGCGGATTTCTCCATAACCGTAAGACTTGAGCAGCATCCTCAAAATCCAATACAAACTCTACATCACCATAGTGTTGTAATGGATCAGTGAATTCAGCTTCTGTAATGAAATATATTCTATGAGGCATTTTATCATCTCTAAACGGTTATTATCAGGTTATTTCTAGATATAATCAACTTTCAGCAACTGCTCATAGGATGGTTTAAGTTTTTCAATTATTGTTTCTTTGACATTTTCTTTGAATTTATCCAATCCTTCAAACTTTACAACTAGTTGTGCTAGTTCTTCATCACTTAAAGCTTTCATTTTTGAAATATCTTCAGAAATATCTTGAACGCTGATTGAAACTTCTGATTCTTTTATTGCGGTTCTTAGAACAATTTTCATTTGTTGTAGAGCATCGTTTATCATTGAAACAGGGATGTCATATGCACCCATTATGTTTCTAATTATTTCTAATGTAATAACATTAACATCGTCTTCTATTTCTCTTGCTTGTAAAAGAACTGTCTCACCTATTATGTTATTCATGGTACGAAGATCGATATGGGGATTTCTTTGAGGATCATGAATTTCATCTAAACCTGAATAAAAATCGCTCCTAGCAACACGACTTTCTGAACGTAAACCTTTTGTTTTTAATGTTCTGGGTAAGGAATTATTTCCAAGAAATGCTAGAAAATCTAATGCTAAACGACTTACAAAATCAGTTGTTGCTTTTTCTAGTTCATGAAGTTGTATAAGTGAGGGATTTGCAGTAATCTTCTTCCTTGAAAGAATAATTTGTTCTTCAAACATATCCTTGATAATTTGCTCTCTATTTTCTACTGAACGAGCAGGCCAGAGTACTTCAGGAATACGATTAATAATGGGTTGACTTTCTTCTCCAAATACTGTTAGTGGTGCATTAGATGTGAAAATAACAGCACCATCAATATAAACTGGTTCCCCTTGTATATTGTACTTTATACCCATGGGTTCTTCTAGAAAACCCATAAGTGATTCTAACAAGGTTAAAGGAAGTCTTTGAATTTCATTAACAACAAGAAAACCATGTGATAGAACTCCAACTTTATGTGAAGTTGCAGCATATGTTGTTGAAGTATCTTTACCGAATAATTCTTCAAGATTTTCAACACCTGCAAGAAGCATGTATAAGCTTTCTGGATCTGTTCTTGGATCAAGTTGAGATCTTCTAACAATTGTTTTTTGAGATTTAAGCTTTCCTAGTTTACTAATTATATCTTTAGGTGTTATTTGTAAAACACTATTTGTGTTATCTAATTCCACAGGATTATTATCCTCTGAGAAAGTTTTTTCGATTTTTTGTCTACAATATGGACATAAAGATTGTAAAACACGAATACCAGCAAAAGGATTGGATTGGAAGTTGTTCATAACATCTGCAATATATCCCGCATCTTCTAAGAAAGGACATCCTTCTATGTGATATTTATAATTGTTAATTTCTCTAACGATATGATCGAGTAACACTCTGGCGAAAAGACTTTTTGCGTCTCCTGTAGGTCCTGTAAGTAGTACTTTACCACCTACTGCTAATTTATCCATTACTAGGTTCTTACCTACTTCATTACCTCGTACACTAACGTCTTTTAACACTCTATCTCGAAATTCCGGGTTCATTAAGATTGACCTAATTGAGTATCCAGAATATCCATCTTTCATTAATTTCTCTATGGTTTGAGCCATGGGAGGTACCTCTTTTTATTTATCATTTTCTTCTTCTGAAGGAATTTGAATCTTAATTGGTTTTATTTTTTCTAATAATATTTCTTTTTCTGTCCAAGACTTAACATAACCCATATGTATTATTTGTTTCATCCACTCAAGTACTTCAATCATTGATGGTTCGTTGGATATTTCAAAAAGATTCCAAAGACGATCTGTGAGTCTAATTAGGGATAAATTCTCAATTAATTCTCCTCTAGATAGAGCTCCTTGAAGTTCAGAGTTGTAAGCACATACAGCTATAGGTAAGTTCTTGGTCTCTTCTGCCCAGACAATCTTTTCCCAAAAATAATTTCTTTCATGTTTAATCATTTCTTCTTTAGTTGCATCAATTAGATATAGAATACCTTCAAAAGGTAGGAATTGTTTAGGTTTAAAGCGAAATTTGTCTGAATATGGTAATTCTGTTAAACAACTATCTATTATGAATTCTCTTAGTGATGTATTAGAACGTAGTAGTAAAACTCTATTTCTGGTTGCAGGAATATCATTTCCCATAACCAGTATAGTTACTTCTGGGTAACCTAGTCTTCTGCGAATAGATTGTGAAATATTTTGGATGAAGTTAGTCATTAGGCTTCGCTAATGTGTTTCTTACTAAATCTTTAAATGTTTTATGAATCTGAAGGAAAAATCTTTTGAGGGAAAAACATAAACTCAATTACATGAATAATATCCTAAACATTGTTGTTGCAGGAATTAGATGGAATTCAAAGTGGTTATTGATTAAAAGGAAAAGAGGAAATTATCAGAAGAAATGGGCTCTTATTGGAGGAAAGATAGAGTTTAATGAGGAAATAAAAACAGCTATTCTAAGAGAAATAAAGGAAGAAACAGGTTTATCAGTTAAATGGGAAGGAATTAAAGGTGTTATTAATGAAAGATTAATCGAGAAGGATCAAGATGGAAAAATAAGCCATTTTGTAATTATACTTTGTCAAGTAAGCACAGAAAAAGGTGAGGTTGCTTCTACTGAAGAGGGAGAATTAAATTGGTTCTCTCTTGATGAGATCCATAAAACAAGAAATGAAATTATACCTTCAGATTACTTTATGGTAACAGAATTACTCCAAAAAGAAAATGTAAAACAAATAATTGAAGTAAAGATGAATCAGAGTTTGAAAGGATTGGAAGTAAATGAATGTTTTGAATACTGAGTACCTTTAGTCACATAAAATTTGTTTCAACAATTCTGTTCCTATTTTTGCGCCACTTATAATTAGAACAATTCTCTTATTTCTAAATTTCTCAATTTTCTTAATATAGGAAGCTACTGAAAGAGCTGCTGCTCCTTCTACTAACATATATTGTTTTGATAATATTATCTTAATTGCTTCCTTTATTTCTTCTTCAGTTACAATAATATAATCATCAACATATTTCTTACATAAATCAAAAGTAATCGCATTTTGTTCAATTCCTCCTGCTGAACCATCTGAAAAGGTAGGTTTTGATTCTATTTCAACAATTTTGTTTGCTTTTATAGATTCATACATTGTTGGAGAACTTTCAGGTTGGCATCCAATAATCTCAATTTTCTCATTTTTGTTCTTAAGGTAACTTGCAATTCCCGAAATCAAACCTCCTCCACCTACAGGAACTAAAACTAAATCTATGTCTTTTAACTGCTTTTCCAATTCCATCCCGATTGTTCCTTGACCAGAAATAATATGTAAATCATTATAAGGTGAAACATATATTGAATTTTCCTTTTCAGCAACCTTCCTTGCATAATTTTCTGCTTCTACACAATCCAAACCGTGAAAGTTAACTTTAACTTTATACTTCTTTAATGCATCAATTTTTACTTTCGATGAATTTTCAGGAAGATAAATTTCACCTTTATATCCCAAGGTGTTAATCGCATGTGCAAAAGCTACACCATGATTTCCTGAGGATGCGGTAATAAAATATGGTTTTGGTTTTATGTTTTGAAACTGTAAGAGCTTGTTTAATGCACCTCTTATCTTGAAAGAACTAGTTAATTGCATATTTTCAAGTTTTAGAAAAACTTGACAATTGCCTAGTTCACTTAAAAAACTTGAATGCTCAACTGGAGTTTCTCTTATGTATTCCTCTATCCTATCTTTTGCATGGATGACTTCTTTCACAAGATTCATTTTCCTCTAAATAGAATATTCTGAATTCTATTTAAACTTTAGAGCAAATCTAGCAAAAAATTAGTCAAAATAATGAATGGGTAGAGAAAAAATTAATACATGACCTTTCTGTTAAATTATATGTAGTTTCAACGTTTGATAAATAATGAATAGAGGTTTTGAAATTGAATGTTGTTAATGATATTACTGAATTAATAGGAAATACCCCTTTATTAAGACTTAACAGACTGTTCCCGGATTTAGAAATATATGGAAAATGCGAATTCATGAATCCTTTAAGTGTGAAAGATCGACCAGTTTTACAAATCTTTAATGATGCGGAAAAACAAGGAAAACTGAAAACAGGAGATACAGTAATTGAATGTACAAGTGGAAATACTGGTATGGCTGTAGCTTTTATTTCTGCCATTCAAGGATATCATGCAATTTTGGTTATGTCAGAAATACAGAGTATTGAAAGAAGACAAATATTGAAAGCTCTTGGTGCTGAATTAATTTTAACACCTGCGAACTTAGGAACTGAAGGAGCAAGACAGAAACTCAAACAGCTTCTGCTGAAGAATCCCGATTATTTTTATGTTGGACAACATACAAATCAATCAAATCCTAAATCACATTACAAAACAACTGGACCCGAAATTTGGAAAGATACTGAAGGTAAAATCGATATACTTATCTCTGGATTAGGAACGGGGGGAACAATTTGTGGTGCCGGAAAATTTCTTAAGGAGAGAAAATCAGTTCAACTAATTGCAATTGAACCCTTTGATTCTCCTTATATCTCAAAAGGAGTCTTTCGTCCTCATAAAATAATGGGAACAGCTCCAGGATTTATACCTGAAACGCTTGATCAAGAAATTATAGATGAAATTTTTCTTGTTAAACAATCTGAAGCTTTTGAAATGTGTAGAAATATTGCTAAAGAAGAGGGAATTTTAGTGGGAATTAGTTCTGGTGCGGTATGTAAAGCAGCTGAAGAAATTGGAAAACGTCCCGAAAACAAAGGAAGACTCATTGTAGTAGTTTTAGCAGATTCTGGACAGAGGTATCTCAGTGTTCAAGGATTGTTCAACAATAAGTAATCACAAAGAGAGAGAATGGTGGGGCAGGGCGGATTTGAACCACCGACCTCCCGCACTTTTTGTCTGAAGGCATGCAGCCAAACAGAAGTCAAGCGGGTATCATAAACCGAGCTAGATCACTGCCCCTCTATCTTATGAGGTTTTTCGTTCTTTTCTTTCTTACTTTCTTTAAATATTTTTTGTTATCGTTGGTTAATCTCACATTAACTCACTGTTGTCTTTAGAATCCTTTTCATTTACTTTTTTATTAAAAGATTTTTTCCAAGTGAACTTTCATTCCAATTATTAAATTGAAATGATAAATTTTCATTCTATTTGAATGAGTTTTTGTTTCACAAGGTTTCATAATAGTTTTTTTAAAAAATTAGAATTGATATAATTCCAATCCTTGTTTCTCTTTTCTATAAATCGAGACAACATTTATAAAAACTTCAATAATTTGTTAAACAACGAATAGAAAAATCTGTTCATATTCACTCGAGTGGTTAATTATGGATAAAAATGTAGCAATTTCACTTAAAATTGTTGGATTTCTCTTGTTAATAGTATCTGCATTCATACCATTATATACAATTACCTTTGATTCACAACCTGCTTCAATAGCTGGACCACATAATGATCCAGCAAATTTGGTAGGAAATAACGGAACCTTAGTCCGTGTGTTAGCCTTTAGAATAGAATATAAGGTTTTAACATTCTCCACTTCAACTAACAAGACAAGCGCTTTTCTTCAATCATCAGAAGTACCAAGTAGTGTAGTGATTCTTTCTGCTGCAGTTTGGTTTATACTAATTTTTGCTATTTTGGCTACAGTTTTAGGGCAAGTGTTTCAAAGTGGAGGGTTCAAGTCGAGAGGAACTGTTGCTGATATCGCAGCTGCAATTTTATTCCTCTGTGGACTAATAGCCTCAATCATTAGTATGAATCGGACAATATTCATTGCTGCGGAAAGATATCAAGCAGCAGTAACGGGACAATCAGCATCCACGATAAATCTTAATCCAATTACTTTTAATCCAAATGATGATACACCTTCATATTATGATATAGGACTTACTGGATCCCTAAATCCTGGTTTCTATATATTCATAATAGGCATTCTGATGTTGGTCACAGGAATTTTCCTCCCAGTTGACTGGCAAAAAACAGCTGGATCTGAAATGGGAAGAAGATTAGGAGAAAACACTGTTGTTAGATGGATTAAAACTGTTGCAGGATTAAGATTAACAACTTATATTACACGCCGTCTTTTAACACTTATTCCTCTATTTATTGCAATATGTATAATGACGTTTGTAATGGTTAGCGGTATGGGAGATCCTGTTTCATTGATGTTGCTAGGAAAACAAAGAGCAACAGAACAAGATAGAATAAACCTCACGCGTAAACTTGGCTTAGATCAACCAGTATATGTTCAATTTATAATGTGGTTCTACAACTTAATACAAGGAGATATGGGGAACTCTTTCACTTCTGGACAACCAATAAATAGTATAATTGGTGGTTTAATTTGGGAAACATTAAAACTTCAATTAGCAGCTTATGTTATTGCATTGGTTACTTCAATTCCATTGGGAGTTATTGCAGCCAAAAATCAAAACACATGGATTGATTCTTCTGCGAGCGCTTTTGCTCTTTTGGCTCAATCTATGCCAATATTTGTCTTTGGTTTAGTGCTTATTTATATTTTCAGTGGTTATGGATTGGGATGGTTCCCAGCAGCTAAAGCGCATAAAGTACCTGCGCCTACGCCAGTGTTTAGTTCGGAAACGTGGGGATTATTCTGGTCTGGACAAATGGGTACGTGGTGGGCAAGTGTTTCAGAAAGATTATTTGACTCAATTATGCATATGGTTCTACCTACTGTTACCCTAGCGTTCAACTTTATGGCGCTTTATACTAGATTAGTAAGATCATCAATGTTAGAAGTACTAAGACAAGATTTTATTCTAGCTGCAAGGGCTAATGGTTTATCTGAACGAGTTGTAACTTGGAAACATGCATTCCGCAACACTCTCATTCCTGTTGTAACTTTTATAGGTTTATTCTTAGCTACTGCATTAGCAGGTGCTCCAATTACTGAAACTCTATTTACATGGCCAGGTTTAGGATACAAGTATGTAGTAGCAATAGGATTTCTAGATTTCCCAATGATATTAGGTACGACGGCAATCCTTACGATATTAATTCTGTTTGGAAATCTAATAACAGATATAGTTTATGTGGCTGTGGACCCACGTATAGAGCTTTAAGCAAGGTGATTTAAAGATGGAAAAAACAACAAGAAAAAAGGGATCTTTCACAAGAAGATTAGACAGTTACATGAAAGAAAAAAGACTTCCAAAATCAATGACTTGGGCAGGAGTGTTAGCCGTGGGTTGGAAACACTTCTATTTCAACTTTATTATAGAATTCTTAGTAATTCTTATTGGATTATTCTTAATACTAGTTTTTACTAATAATCAGGCAATTTACTGGAATATTTTGTATACAGTAGCTTTTTCTGCAGTTTGGATAGCATTAAGAATAGGTTGGAGATATATAAGAGCAACTGCAACAAAACAAGAAATAATCATAGCGAAAGATGGAACATTAAGGGAACGAAGTCCTTCTCAATGGACTTTAGTTTGGAGAAGATACAAGAAAAATAAAATCGCTGTGCTCTCAGGGGCCATAGTTATTTTGGTGACCATTATTGCCATTATCTATCCTATTCTCATGCCTTTCAGTCCAGTAGGCACAACTCCACTTTTCGATGCTTGGAATGGCGGAGGTTCATTATCTAATCCTAATTTGAAATATCCAGGAGGGACAGATGTTTTAGGTAGAGATGAATTTTCAAGAATTCTTGCAGGAAGCGAAGTCTCTCTAACTGTTGGTTTATTCTCTAGCTTTTTATCAGCGATAATTGGAGTGACTTTGGGTGCTCTAGCCGGTTATTACAGAGGATGGACAGAAGAAATAATAATGAGATTAACTGATATGTTCCTTGCTTTACCTTTTCTTGTAATAGCAATCCTCGCAGTATCATTTATACGAAGAGGAAGATTAGCTTTCCTCAGACAAATACCACAGTCTGTAGTAATTATTTTTGTACTGGGAGTTTTTGGATGGGCGGGGCTATGTAGACTAGTAAACGCAAATACGAAACAAATTTATAATCTAGATTATGTTAATGCTGCAAGAGTATTAGGAGCTAGTAATAGGAGGATAATTTTAGTACATATACTCCCAAATATCTTAGCTCCAATTATAGTAATAGTAACTCTAGGCATTGCAGGTGGAATACTTTCAGAAGCAGGTTTAACGTTTCTGGGACTAGGAAGTCCAACAACAATATCGTGGGGACAAATGGTAAATGAAGCTCAAACGAATCTAAAAACGAACCCCGAATTGGCGTTACTTCCAGGATTTGCAATATTCTTTGTTGTGCTGGCATTTAACCTATTAGGAGACGCATTAAGAGATGCGTTAGATCCAAGATTAAGAGAGTAATGAAAATGAAACCAATATTAGATGTACAAGAACTTAGTACTTATTTTTACACGGAAAGCGGCGTTGTAGAAGCACTTGATGGTGTTTCTTTTGATGTTAGACCTGGAGAACCTGTTGGTGTTGTAGGTGAATCTGGTTGTGGAAAAACTGTAACAGGTAAATCCATTCTCCGTATTCTTGATAAAAATGGAAGTATTGTAGCAGGAAAGATATTTTACAAGGGTATTAATCTAGTTGATCTTCCTGACTTACAAATGCGTAAAATCAGGGGTAAAGAAATTTCCATGATTTTCCAAGATCCCATGACTAGCCTTAATCCCATTTTCAAAGTAGAAGATCAAATGATTGAAGTTATTGCTCTTCATAGAAAATGCAAGAAGGATGAAGCTAGAACTTTAGCTATAGAATCACTTGAGCTAGTTGGTATTCCAGAGGCTGAAAAAAGAATAATTGATTACCCTCATCAATTCAGTGGCGGAATGCGACAGCGTATTCTTATTGCAAGAGCTCTAGCTCTACAACCTAGTTTACTAATTGCGGATGAACCTACTACAGCTCTCGATGTAACTATCCAAGCTCAAGTCCTTGAAATCATAAAAGAAATGCAACAAAGGCTTGGATTAGCAATGATGTTAATTACTCATAACCTTGGAGTTGTTGCAGAAATAACAAAACGGGTGCATATCTTTTATGGAGGTAGGGTGGTTGAATCTGGTGCAACCGAAGACATTTTTCTAGATCCAAGACATCCCTACACAAGAGCATTATTTGATAGTATCCCATCATTAGAAAAAGACAAAACACGTCTTGAAACTATTCCTGGTACTGTACCAAGATTGATTAATCCTCCAAAGGGTTGTCGTTTTCATCCTCGATGTAAATATGCAACAGAAGTTTGTTCTCGAATACGTCCTCCAGAAATTACTTTTGGCAAGGAACGTCGTGTTGCATGTCATCATTTCGAAGAACTTGATTTACATGTTGAGGAAGATCTATTCACTAAACAAGCCACTGCTAAGGAGGAGGTATGAAGATGGTAACAACATTTGAAGAATATGAAACTGTAGATCTTTTTGCTGATTGGGACTCTAAAACTCAACCAATAATAAATCTAATTAATCTTAGAAAATGGTTTCCAGTAAGTCAACAGTCTGTGTTGTTTTCTCAAGTAGTTGCGCAGATTAAAGCAGTTGATGGAGTTAAACTATTTCTAAATAAAGGTGAGACTCTAGGATTAGTAGGTGAATCTGGTTGTGGTAAAAGTACTACAGCAAGAGTAATAAGTAAACTTGAGGAGCCAACAGAAGGTTCCGTATATTTCAAAGGAATTGATATTTTTCAACCAATGACTAGAGAGGAAGAACTTTCCATTAAACGTCAATTACAAATGGTTTTTCAAGATCCATATTCAAGTTTAAATCCAAGAAGAATGGTTCTTGATCTCATTAAGGAACCATTTGATATACATTACCCTGATATGGCTTATGAAGAAAAAGAATCTAGAGTACTTGAGATCTTAGCAAAAGTAGGATTAGAGGATTATCACGCTTTGAGATATCCTCATGAGTTTAGTGGAGGACAACGACAAAGAATAGGTATAGCTCGAGCATTGGCAATACATCCAGAGGTTATTTTGCTTGATGAACCAGTATCTGCATTAGATGTATCTGTTCAAGCACAAATCTTGAATCTTCTACGTGATCTTCAAATAGACTTTAATTTAACATACATGTTTATTGCGCATGATCTTAGTGTAATTAAACATGTCTCAGACAGAGTTGCAGTGATGTATCTAGGTAAGATAATGGAGATGACTCCTACAGGAGAGCTATTTCGTAGAACAGCACATCCTTATTCTGTATCATTACTATCTGCTATTCCTCGTCCTGATCCACGTATTAAGATGGATCGTATCATTTTAGAAGGAGATGTGCCAAGTCCAATAAACCCACCATCAGGATGTCCATTTCATCCAAGATGCTACAAAGCTCAAGAAATATGTAGTAAGGAAACACCTCAGCTTAAAGAAATTGAGCCAAATCATTACGTATCTTGTCATTTCCCTGAAATTTAGTAACGTTTTTTTCTTTTTTTGTTTCTTTTTAATATCCTTCATCAATGTTGACTGTATTTAGATAACTCTTTTCTCCCCTTGCAAATTGTGATATAATTTCTATCTGTTCATCCCATCTTCTTAAATCATTCATGGGTGAAGCTCCCCTATGGGGGGATAAAACAATATTTTCTAATGCATGAAAGGGATAAGAGAAAGGATATTTCAAATCTTCAGGTGTTGGTTCAGGTTGGTAATTATACCAGACATCTATAGCAGCACCAGCAATTATCTTGTCGCGTAGAGCTGTATACAAACTTTCTTCATCAATTACAAATCCTCTCCCTATATTGACTAGAAGACCCTTTTTCCCTAATAACTTAAGTTCATCTTTTCCTAATAATCCCTCGGTTTTTTCTGTCAATGGTACAGCAACAATTAATGTATCTACTTCTTTTAGAAAAGCGTGTAATTCAGTAATAGTATACTTTTTAGCTGGAGTGGGGAGAGATATTTCCTGTTTTGACCATTCTCTTCGTAAAATTGAAAATTTTACATCAAATCCAGATAATAATTTGTGTACTTTTTGATTAACAGCCCCATAGCCTAAAAAACCAATTTTTCTGTTCCTTATAGGAATTGAAGTAGCATGAGAATCACCTCTCCTCCACAAGCCTTGAACCATCCAAGTATGGTGAGTTATAATCTTATTTGACAATGCCAATAGTAAAGCTACAGCATGTTGAGCTGTAAAATAGGCATTACCATGTCCATTTACTAATGTAATATTGCGTTCTTTTGTTAATTCTTTAAAAATAGGTATCAAGTGCTGAATTCCAGCTCCAGGATTTATGAAAAGTTTGAGCTGCTTTGCTGTTTCTAGCAGTTCTTTAGTTGGTCTCCAACCCATTATTATCTCAGGATTATATTCTTTTACTAGTTGTAAAAAAGTTTCATTTGATGTTTCCTTAGGAATGATAAGGTTAACTTGGGGATAATCCTTTAGGCCATTGATCAAGTATTTCTTCAACTGCTCATTAGGTTGCCAAATACATAATACATTAACTTCTGGTTTTGTATTCATTTATCTCTAATAAAACTCAAGAGAGTATCATAAAAAACTTTCATATCTAGCGTTAGATAAATCACATTTTCACAAACTTAAATTCAGATGTTTCTTAATTTCTTCTACAACAGTAAGAAACTTTTAAACAAGTTATGAATCAGAACTAAATAGATGACATTTAGTAAAGAGTTAATAGAGGAAATTAGAGCTGCTTTTCCAAGAGCAGCAGCTGATTTCAATGGTAGGAAGCGTGCATTTTTTGATAATGGTACTGCAACACTTGTTTTAGATCAAGCTGCTCAAGCGGAAACTGAGGCACGTATAAATTGGAGTGCTAATGTAGGTGGTATTTTTGACGAATCTAAGCAAGCAAGTGCTGCTATTCACTCTGGAAGAGTTGCAGTAGCGGATTTTCTAAATGCTCCGTCTCCAAAATCTATTGTATCTGGAGAATCTGCCACAGCCTTACTTTTTAATTTGAGCTATGCTATTGGTAAAGAACTCACTGGTAGCGAAAATGTTGTGATAACAGATTATGAACATTATACTAATGTAGACCCTTGGGAAGAATTAAGAAAACGTGAGAAAGTACAACAAGTTCGGTACGCACAATTGAATATGGAGGAGGGAACCCTTGATATAAATCATTTACAAGAGTTGATAGATTCAAACACTAAAATCGTAGCTATTTCTGCAGCTTCAAACATGTTGGGAACCAAAAGTTCGTTAGAAGAAATTGGGAAAATAGCAAGAGAAGTTGAAGCATATTTTATTGTTGATGCAGTACATCATATCCCCCATGGTCCAACCGATGTTCAATCCCTAGATTGTGATTTCCTTGTATTCTCAGGTTACAAATTGTTCAGTTCTCATGGAAGTTTTCTATATGGTAAAGAAGAGCACCTTAATACACTTAAACCTTTCAAAGTAAAACCTGCACCCAAGAATCCACCAGGAAAATTTGAATGGGGGACCAGGAACCAAGCTATGTTTGCAGCTATTAGTGGAGTAATTGATCATTTTCGTTGGTTGTCAAGTGAAGTTCAAGCTAACTATGTAGGAAAATACACAGAATATAGTGAACAGAAGCGTGATTTGAAAATAGCAATGGATGCAATTGAACAATACGAAACTGGTTTATCTAAAGCAGTTCTTACTGGTTTTGATGACATCCCAGGTTTACTAGAAATACCAGAAGTAAAAGTCTTAGGGTTAACAGACATAAATAGAATAAGTGAAAGAGATCCAACATTTTCTTTTGAGGTTGCTAATATTCCTGAGGAAGAGGTAGTTACACGACTGTGGAAGGAAGGAGGAATAGCTGCAAGAGCTGGTCATTATTATTCCTATGCTCAAGATGTCTACAAAAAACCCAAAATCATCCGAATCAGTTTAGTTCATTATAATACATTTGAAGAGATTAGTACATTCCTGAAAACCTTGAATAAGATAATTAAAAATAGATGAAGAATTATAAGTAGAAGTGGCGCCGTTGGTAGGATTTTCAGTTATTGACCCGCAAGTCAAATTTTTCTCGAACCTACGACCGGTCGGTCTCTGCTCATTCTCTGGCATTGCCTTAGCTTTATTAACAGCCGACTGCTCCACCGAACTGAGCTACAACGGCACTTTTATTACACTCGTTTTTTTTTAAATTCTATTGCTTTTAAGTTTTTTTTCTTTGTATCTATTATTTTTAGTAATAGTTAGTATTATCCTAAGATAATTAAAGATTGAGTTTTTTATCTTCCATCTTCACATGAGAGGGTTTTGTGAATAAACAATTAAATAAATATAAAACTTCATAGCATGTAATCGTTTAACAGCCGACTGCTCCACCGAACTGAGCTACAACGGCTTTTCTAAAGTTATCAATCGTTTTTCATTCTCTCGCTTGGTTTTTAAATCTTTTTTTCATTCTTATTCTTTATTTGTATATATACCCAATGCATCATAAACTAAATCGCTTACTGTTGGAGTCTCAATTGGGGCTATCCAGTTATTATCTACTGGACAATATTGTGTTAAAACAATAAAAATTACTTCATTTATAGGATCTATTCGGAAAATTGTATCAAAGGCACCACCCCAACCATAGTCCCCAATACCACTCTTTAACATGTTTTCAGCTATTTTAACTATAACACCAAGACCAAAACCAAATCCTTTGTTTCTTTTAATAATTTCAGGATCCTCAAATTCATATAATTGCATATCCAGATAATCCTTTCCTTTTGGTAAATGATTGGAGATCATAAGATTGATTACATCTTTGGATATAATCCGAACATCATTATATTTTCCTTTATTAAGCATCATTAAGCTGAATCTTAAATAATCCTCCAAAGTTGACACCAATCCACCACCTCCTGACAAGAACTTAGGCTTCAAGTAGAATCCTTCATCCAGAATTCCTTCTACTTCAATTAAATTTCCTTCATTGTCTTTCGTATATGCTTTGACAAACCGATTTTGTTTCTCATCAGGAACGTAAAAATCAGTATCCTTCATACCTAATTTATCAAAAACACTTTCTTTAAGAAAGAGGTCTAGTTTCCTTCCTGAGAGTTTCTCAATTAATAAACCTAATATATCAATACCCCAGGCATACCAAAAATGTGAACCTGGTTCAAAAGCTAAAGGTAGTGTTGCCAGACTCCTACTAAATTTTTCCAAATCATCCAATTGTTGGAATGATTCAAGTACCGCTTTGATTCTATTCTCACTTGTAATTTCAAATTTTTCTCCATATAATTTGTCAATAGGAACACCAGGATAGAAACCATAACTAAGTCCAGAAGTATGAGTGAAAAGATGTTTTATTGTTATCCTTTCTTTAGCTTCTTCTAATTCTACTTCACCAGTTTCTTCATTATATGATTTCAAAACTTTCAGTGACTTATACTCAGGTAAATACTTCTCAAGTGGATCATCTAAATCGAATTTTCCCTCATCATAAAGAATTAAAGCTGCTAAACAGACAATTGGTTTAGTCATTGAATAGATTCTAAAAATATCATCAAATTCAATTGGTATATTCTTCTTCTTATCCTTCCAACCAAATTTATTGCAATATGCTAATTTTCCTTTCTGATAAACAACGCACAGAATGCTACCAGTTTCATTATCATTTACTAATTTTTGAAACTCTTTTGTCAGTTCTGCAAAGGATTTTGGACTTATTTTTTCAGTTTTCATTAAATCAAACATTAATTCTTTGTTTTTATAACATTTTTCTATCTAATTCGTTTAATAAATAGTGACAATCAAAATACTTTTTATTGGATTACCTTCAAACTCTTTGCAGAAAACAGCCTCGGTAACTCAGAGGCAGAGTGATTGACTTGTAATCAATTAGTCGGGGGTTCAAGTCCCCCCCGAGGCTCCATTTAGAGTTGATCCGGCCTTTTCAATTATCTTCTGTATGAATTCGCTTTTACCTTCAGTATACTTTTCTCTATCAAACTCATATTTTTTAGCTAGCTCTATTTTTAAATTGCTATACTCTTTCGCTACTTTAGAATTTGATTTTAAATAATCTCTGAATAAGATGTGGGTTTTCCATTCATGATGATCATTTTCCACAACATGCAGATGGTGTGTTCTGTTTTCTTCATCTCCTTTTACAAACAAATGTCTCCCAGGGATGCCTTGTTCTCCTCTATATTGAAATCCCAATTCATGCAAAAGCTTAATGATTTTCTCAACATTTGATAGAGAATCAATTGCAACTGCAATATCTATAATCGGTTTGGCAGCTATACCAGGAATTGCTGTACTCCCAATATGTTGAATACCAATTAGAAATTTATTTATTTTAGAGGAAATTAGTTTGGATTCTTCTTCAAATATATCTTTCCACTTTTCATTATAGTTTTCTAATTTAACAGTACCACGCTTTAACCCAATCATCTAACAAAATGTAAGTTGTTTGTTTAAAAATATCTTTTTTGTTGTGTAAAATTTATTACATCTTATATTTTAATTTCTGTAATGATACACTTTGAAGATTTAGCGAAAGTAGATATAAGAGTTGGACGAGTCATAGATGTTGAAGATTTTCCTGAAGCTAGAAAACCTTCATATAAGCTGATTGTTGATTTTGGGGACGATGTAGGAGAAAAAAAATCAATAGCTCAGCTTGTTACAAACTATTCCAAAGAAGATTTGATAAATAGAATGATCCTTGCTGTGGTGAATTTTCCTCCGCGTCAAATTGGTCCGTCTAAATCTGAAGTACTAATAGTAGGTGTTCCTGATGATAAAGGAGAATGTATTTTAATCAAACCAGATTCAAATGTTCCTCTTGGAGGAAAATTATATTAGATATGCAGAATATACGCTTCAATTATCTTGAAAAATAGTTTAACTAGGAACTATCAGCGGTAACAATTTCCATTAATCCCAATATTTCCAATAATTTTCTCTCTAAATCTACTCCCACAATTCCTGCTAAAGCTAATGTGCTCAATAAACTTTCAATTAACTCATCCTCGATTGTTGGATCACATTCTAACCCTTCACAATCATCTAAAATCTGACTAGCAAAAGCGTTCAACATCTTTTCTCCCATGATTCTACTAGGAGTTTTTGGAATATTCATTACATCTAACTGTTTTACACTGTTTCTGCTATTAATCAATTCCAGCAATTTTCTTTGTGCTTCGTTTATTGTTACCATGCTCATCACATATTTTGAGTTTTTACTATTTATACTGAGATAATATTTATATTTAAAATCATCTAATATATTAACTTAATGATTCATTTTTCCACTGGAAACTTAATAAATAATATGAAAAATTGATGTGCTTTATATTTTGACGTTAGAGGCCCTCTATTTCAGGAAAATCGCATTTTCCATCGGAAACATAGGGGAGGGGCTGTTTTGAGGGGGTTAGAATTTATTTTTTTGTTTTATCCTTTTTGTCGGGATTTTAAACACAGGTTTTTGTCGGTTAGTGTAATACCCAAGCAATACTACAAAGATTTGAAGTACAAATAATTTGTACTTTTGCACAAAGCAATGTCTAATCGAAACAAACAATGATTACAGTCTTTTTTACTATTCTTTTGTCAATTAGAAAAATCTTAATTTCTCTTCATTTTTCTTTTAAACAATTTCCAGTGGAAATGAATAAATAGAATTTTTGAAGAATAACAAAAAAGAGTTTGCTTATCGAAACTTTAAAAAAAGGAAGAAAAGAAGACAGTTAGACAGTTTTGGCAGGGCTGGTAGATCAGTTGGAAGATCGTCTCGCTTGCACCGAGAAGGCCTCGGGTTCAAGTCCCGACCAGTCCACCATTTTTAAACTAAACTAACGCTTCTTGGAAAGACTTTTCTTATGTTAGTGAAATAACAATTAGATATGATGTTTTCTGTTGTAATTCCTGTTTTTAATGAAGAGGATAATGTGAAACCTTTATACAATGAATTGAAAGAAGTTCTTACAAAACTTTCAAAAGAATTTGAAATAATATTTGTTGATGATGGTTCTACAGATAATACACTGTTTAAGCTCCTCTCTATTATTGAACAAGGTGAAAAAAAACTTCAAGTCATTCAGCTTCGACGACGATTTGGAAAGAGTCCAGCTCTCACTGCAGGTTTTCAATCTGTAAAAGGAGAGATAATCATTACTTTAGACGGTGATGGACAAGATGATCCACACAACATTCCATCACTCATTAAGAAACTAAACGACTTTGATGTGGTTTGCGGATGGCGTTGTAAACGTAAAGATACTTTCTTTCTGAAAAAATTACCCTCAAAAATTTATAATTTTCTTAATCGTAAGTTCAATCGCTTAAGAATTCATGACAGTGGTTGTACGCTTAGAGTCTACCGTAAAGAAGCAATTGAGGATATTATTCTCCTTGGGGGTGATCATAGGTATTTGCCAGCAATTCTGCAAAATAGAGGATTTAGTATAACGGAAGTTAAAGTTAACCACAGACCACGTCTTAAGGGAAAATCAAAGTATGGTTATAAAAGAATCTTTACAGGTTTTGCAGATTTGTTTACTATTAGATTTCTTTTTAATTATGGTCAACGCCCACTGCGTTTTTTCTTTAAAATGGGAATTCTATCTATTGTGATAGCAATAGGTTTGGGGATTTATTTATTAGTTATGAAATATGGATATAATCAAGGTGCGAATATCGGATCATTATTACTAACAATTTTACTTGGTTTAGGTGGTGTTCAGCTCTTCTTTATGGGTTTTCTATCAGAACTAATAGTACGTAGACGTATTGTAAAAACAGACCTATACAGTATAAAGAGAGTATACAATTATGAAGAAAAAAAGAAGTAATGTCAATTTTTTCTTCTCCTTCTGAAAAGTAATATAATTCCCCCTATTATTCCTGGAATAAGCATGTTTAGTGTTGTTTGAATCAAAGATGCGCTAAATGCTATTTCAGTTCCTATCTGCAAGCTATAAAAAACTAGCAAAGTTATAGTGGCGTCCCTTATTCCTATTCCACTAATACTTATTGGTACTAGTGACACAATTGCTGCTATAGACATGATTCCTGTAATTGTAAGCAAAATTTGGAAGGTTAGATATATTTCTGCCATTGAGCTAATAAGAATGCTGACTTGTAAGCCTAAAAGCATCCAAAAAACAAATGTAAGAAATATGATTAATAAATAATCCCTTGTTTTGAAATGTGCTAAATTTGAATAATATTCATCTATAAATTTAATAGATTTGGAGTTATCCTGTGTCTTCTCGCTCTCTTTTTCCCCTAAAATTTCTTGATTATTTTTTTCTTTTCTATTACGTATCCTTACTAATAACATAACGATTTTTTTTATAATCTGTGAATTAAACATTAATATTGTAATTACAAGAATTAAAATCAAACCCGATGCAAGAGACCATTTAGTTATTCCTTCAAGCTGTGTAATAAAGAAAGGCAATGCTATCAAAGCAAAGAAACCTATACTTATCAGATCCATTATTCTATCTAAAATTGCACTGAAAAAACTTGTAGTTTCTTTTGTATCCGTCCATTTCGATAAATAATAAGCTCGAACTACATCACCAACTTTAGCAGGAGTTACAGAAGCACCAAAAGCACCAATTAAAATCAATTCCATTGTTCTTAGCAGGCTTATTCTGATATCTAATTTATGTAAAATAAAATGCCATCTGAGAATTTTTAGAAGAATCAGTGTTATCATTAGTAATATTACACTTACTATAGACCAAGCACTTAATCTCGTTATTGCTGCTATTATTTGTGTTGGTTCAAATCTAAAAATAAGGTAGATAATTAATCCTAGAGTAATGGCAACTGCAAAGATATTCTGAAATATTCTAAGGTGTTTTTTTTCAATTTTAATCTTTTTCACACTAGATTAGCCTCTTGTAACCACTCATATGCATCTTCAAGAGTTTTCTGCAGATCGTATTTGGGTTTAAATCCAACTACTTCCTCTAATTTAGATGAATCATATCTTCTTGATGCAACAAATCTTGTTATTCTTCTTCTAGTAATTGAGGGTTCTTTTCTAGTGATTTTTCCAATTGCTTCACCAAGAAGACCAACAGTATAAGCTAGCTGATAATTAATGCGCATGAAATTAGGTTTCTTTTCACATATAGCCCCTATTTTCTCGAATACCGCTTTAACGGTTGTAGTTGCCCCTACAATGTTGAAAGCTTCACCATTAGCTTTTTCTTCCTCACCACACATAATCAATGCTTTTGCTAGATCTTTATGATGAACAAGCGACATAATTGCTTTCCCACCTTTAATCAATGGGATTTTCTTGTCTTTCAAAATGTATTCGAATAATTTGGGAGCCAATTGTCTATCTCTCGGACCAAGGATGTAATTAGGTCTTAGAGCAGTCGCAAAGAAACCATGTTTCTTTGAATATTTGAATACTTCTTGTTCAGCAAGCCATTTACTGGTTTGATATGCATTGTCACCTTTCTTAGGATGGGTTTCTTTGATAGGATAAGGAGGAAGCTTATAACCATAAATTCCTACAGAGCTAACAAAGATAAATTTCTTACACTTGTTTTTAACAAAAGATTCTAACAAATTCTTTGTACCTACATGATTGGCATCATAATACATTTGTGTAGGTAAATTCTCTCTAGCATCTCCTGCGATGTGATAGACTATATCAACACCATCACAGGCTTTATCAAGAGAAGCTTGATCTGTTAAATCACCTTTTACAAATTCTATTCCTAAATCAACTAATTCTTTTTGAGGTTCTTTTGACCTATATAGTGCAAAAATTTCTTTTCCATCATATTTTTTCAAAAGCTCTTTAATTGTAAAATAACCTATACCACTTGTTCCTCCTGTGACTAGTATTTTCATGATAATCTTTTGAAAATTAGAACACCTATATTTAACATTTTAGAATTATATTTCATGTGAAGTCAAAAAAAATTAACTTCTATTCAAGCGAAACGCTTTTTTAAGCCACTTTTGTAGTTCACCTATGATTAAAATCTACAACACTCTAACTAGGCAATTAGAAGAGTTCAAAACAATTGAACCTAAGGTTGTAAAATGGTATAACTGTGGACCTACAGTAAACGGATTAATGCATTTAGGTCATTCTAGATCAGCAATAGCGTTTGATACAATTCGTAGATATTTAGAGTATAGAGATTACAAAGTAGAATATATAATGAATTTTACAGATATTGAAGATAGAATGATAGAAGTCTCTAACAGCGAAAAAAGAGACGTTCTAGAGGTTGCTGAAGAATATTTAAGGTACTTTCGAAGAGACATGTCAAGTTTGAAAATAAGGGATGGCACAGTTAATCCTCGAGCAATGCTTCACATAAACCACATGATAGAATTCACAAGGAAACTAATTGAGAAAGGATTTGCATACGAAAGTGGAGGAGATGTATACTTCGATGTAAGAAAATTTGATGGTTATGGTAAATTATCAAACCAAAAACTAGAAAATATTCTACAAGAAGGAACAGAAGATGCAGAAAATCCTAATAAACGTTTTCCAGCAGATTTTGCGTTGTGGAAATCCAAGAAACCAGGAGAACCTTATTGGCCTTCACCCTGGGGAGAAGGACGGATTGGTTGGCACTTAGAATGTTCAACAATGGCTATGTTTTATCTCGGAGACACTATAGACATTCACAGTGGTGGTCAAGATCTCATATTTCCTCATCATGAAAACGAAATTGCACAATCTGAATCTCTTACTGGAAAAACCTTTGCAAGATACTGGTTGCATAACGGTTATGTCAACATAGATCAAGAAAAGATGAGTAAGTCTCTAGGGAATTATGTTAATATTGTAGATTTGTTGAAATACTATACAGCTGATGCAGTACGATTATTTGTTCTTCAAACACATTATCGCAGTCCAATTACCTTTAATGAAGATTCCATAGATCAAGCTCAAATAACAGTTAATCGATTGTTTGATGTTGTTTTACTAACTAAGAATTATGCTGATGAAACTAATGAAATTAAAGAAACAAAGTTTTCTGATTTAGATAAAGAGCTTAGTGAAAACATAAAGAATGCTCGTAAAGATTTCATTGAAGCTATGGATGAGGATTTCAATACATCAAATGGATTAGCTGTAATTTTCAAATATTCCAATGATGTAAATGATTACCTAAGAAAAGCTGAAAATATCAATGTTTCTGTCATAAAAGAAGCTGATAGCCTTTTCAATGAATTCAGAACAGTTCTTGGTTTATTTGAAGATTTCAACAGCTATTTATCTTTAGATACTGTTGAAAAATTGATAAAACTCCTAATCGAAATCCGAGGAGAGTTTCGAAAAGAGAAAAACTGGGAAATGAGTGACAAAATCAGAGATGATTTAAAGAATGCAGGAATTTCTCTAGAGGATACACCTAAGAGAATTCTTTGGAAATTAACAGAACAAAAATAGATCTTTAGTTCTAAACACATTTAATTTCTCTATTTTCTTATTTCTTTAATAATGTTCTAGAAGGATTTATAGGTTGTGAGTTATCAAAAAAACAAATGACAACCTTCTATGGTATTCCTGATGATTATAAAATATACATGTATGTTTCTGTTGGTATGATGATAGGTGGAGTAGTGTCATTCATCGCTTTTTTGATAATACAAAGCTCTTTTATGATCTCTGCTAGCATTACTACAATTGGATGCGGTTTCATTATAACTTCTGGAATGGCTTTGAGTTTTATCATAAAGAAGAAGAAGGATATAAACAAAGAGATTAATATAACAACAGTAATCAGAATTTTGCTAATTGCTGCATTTGCTTTGAGTACTTATTTCATTGTATTTTCAGCATTCTATATGCTAAACACAGAATTTAGTGTTACTTTTTGGATTGTTGAATCGATTACAATCCCGATTGTTGTTGTATCTTTGGTTATTTATGATATAATCCTAATTAGAAGAAGAAAGGAAATAGAGATTTATACTTAATAGATGAAGTATCATACACTTACTTCTTTTGCTAAAATCATATTCACCAGATAGTAAGGAACTCTTATTTTTCTTCCCTCTTGATTTTCTAGAGTCATATCTAAATCATAAGAAAGCGACCATTTTTCTACAATAGCATCTTCGCTTACTTCAGTAGATACTATCACCCATTCAGTACCTGGTTTTAATCCTTTATCTTCTAATTCCACATAAATTTCTTGCAAGGTTGCTTCATGTGGGAAGTGTCTAGAAATAGCTCGTTCGATAATTTCTGTAATTTGTATGTTTTTCCCTGAACCAAAAAGAGCTAGTGGTTTATTTTCAGTTATTGTGTCATTGATTCCTTCTTTTTTAGGTATTGCAGCTCCATAAGGTGTTTTCTCTGGTTTCAATTTCTGTTCAATCATTTCTGCTATTTCTTCTGTTAATACATGTTCCCACTTACAAGCTTCTTCATGAATCTTTACCCAAGGAAGACCTAACCACTCAAGGAAACTTTCAGATAGCCTATGTTTGCGTACAACTTTTCTGGCTATTTCCTCCCCCTCTGGAGTTAACTCAGCTCCATAATATGGTTTGTAGTTAATCAAACCTTTTCTAGACAATTTCTTAAACATTGAAGTTACAGTACCCGGATCGACATTCATCATTTCAGCTATTTGATTAGTCTTAACATGTTTACTCCCATATTCAAAAAACCAAAAGAAGGTTTCTAGATATTCTTCTTCTGCGGGTGTAATTTCATTATGATTCATAGAGAATCCTCTTAGCCCATTCTAGAACTTATTTTCCTTTGAACTTAGGTTTTCTTTTCTCAAAAACAGCTGTTATTCCTTCTCTTATATCTTTAGTTCTAAAACAATGCCAAATTCCTTTCTTTTCTGCTCTATAACCTCCTTTAACAGAAGCTGTTATTCCTTTGTTTATTGCTTTCTTAGCTTTCTTAATTCCTACTGGTGCATTTCTAGATATAGATTCAGCAATTTCCACAGCTTGATTTTTCAGCTCCTCCAAAGGAACAACTTTGCTAATGAAATTTATTTCTAGAGCTTCTTCTGCAGAAAATCTTCTACCTGTATAAATCAAATCTTTGGCTGTGCTTAGACCGACTGCTTTTGGAAGTCGATATGTACCTCCCCATCCAGGTAATAAACCTATAGTTGTTTCCGATTGTGCAAAAACAGCTGTATCAGATGCAATACGTATATCACAAGATAGAGCTAACTCCATTCCTCCACCAATTGCATATCCATTTATTGCAGCTATAACAGGGACTGGGTGATTTTCAATTCCTGCAAAGGTTTTTTGTCCTTTCTTTATTGCTTTGATGAATCTCCAACCCAAACTTGCAGTCCACTTCAAGTCAACTCCTGCACACCAACTTTTACCTTCAGCGAAGATTATTATAGATCGTACTGTGGAATCTTTTTTGAGTGATTTGAAATTCTTTTGGAGTTGGCTAAGCATCTCATCATTAATTGCATTAAGTTTCTTTTGTCTATTGAGAGTAATTAAAGCTATATTGTTGTTTTTCCCTACTTTTTCAACCAAAATCAAAGGATCATTATCCACCATAGATTATACATCTTTTAGTCATATCTAAATCTTTTGTGGAGAGAAGATATAGGAAAAATATGCTGTTAATCAAAAATGTGATAAAGCAACTCTAAAGAGCTTAAGAGAAAGAAATAGAAAAACAATAATACTAAAATAATACGTTAAAAATATAAGAATCTTCCGCTTAGAATTACAATATTATGATGCAGTAGAAAAGGAATACTCTGTTAATCATCAATAACTCCATACCCACCTCCACCAGGGGTTTCAATAATTACAATTTCATCCCTTTTTATTTTTCGAGTAACCTTAGAAGGGAGTACTATTGTCTCATCTTGTTTTTTCAAAAGATTTCTTCCTTTTGAACCATTTTTTCCACCATGTAAACCAAAAGGAGGATATTTTCTTCTTTCGCTTTGTATTGATAATATTGCTTCTTCAGTAAGCAATCTTACTGAACGACGAACACTATTACTTCCAGACCATTTCCCTTTTCCTCCTGTATCAGGAATAATTGAATATTCTTCTATACC
>JAEOTG010000317.1 GCA_016839985.1 Candidatus Heimdallarchaeota archaeon
AATTCTAGTTTTTTCTCCATCGTCAACTTCTACTACACAAATTCTACATCTACTTACAGGTTTTAATTCAGGATGGTGACATAAAACAGGTATTTCAATACCATTTTCTTTTGCTACTTCGTAGTAAGTTTTTTCAGGGTTGCAGTGTATTTCTTTACCATCCATTGTTATTGTAATTGTCTCCTCTTCTGACATTTTATTCACTTATCTTTACAATTTTGAGATAATGGTTGTGATAACTAGGTATGAAATAAAAAAATCTTTCGTTTTACTTTTATCTAGAAAATTATTCTAAACAATTATATATGAATCTAGATTTTATGTGATTAAACAGCTTTCATCCAAGTTAAAAGAGGATTAAGATGAAATCATCTCACCAAATTTTCTTCGAAAATGCAAATAATCTAGATTTTATTCAATCACAATCGATAGATTTGGTGGTTACATCTCCTCCATATCCATTAGTTGAAATTTGGGATTCTTTGTTTTCTGAATTGAACCCGAAGATTAGGCATGCTCTTGAAACAAATAATGGATCTACTGCATTCGAATTAATGCATCAAGAACTTGATAAAGTATGGAGTGAAATAAATAAGGTTCTGAAAGAAGGGGGGATAATTTGTATTAATGTAGGTGATACCACTAGAAAAATAGGAGAGAATTTTTGTTTGTATCCTTCACATTCTAGAATTTTACAGACATTTTCGAAATTGGGCTTTTATTCCTTACCTGGAATTATTTGGCGAAAACAAACAAATGCTCCTACAAAGTTCATGGGTTCAGGAATGCTTCCACCTAGTGCCTACATTACATTGGAACATGAACACATTCTGATTTTAAGAAAAGGAAAGAAAAGAGATTTTAAAGCTGAACAAGAAAGTAAAATCCGCAGAGAAAGTGCTTACTTCTGGGAGGAACGCAACATTTGGTTTTCTGATATGTGGGACTTAAGGGGAATTCCACAAGCGTTAGGAAATGATAATCTGAGAGAAAGAAGCGCAGCGTTCCCATTTGAACTTGCTTTTCGACTAATCAATATGTTCTCAATTAAGGGAGATGTTGTCCTCGATCCTTTCATTGGAACTGGAACAACTATGTTTGCCGCAATGGCTTCAGCAAGGAATAGCATTGGTCTAGAAATAGATGAGCGTTTCTATGATCTAATTCTCTCTGGTATAAATGATATTGTAGAATTCGCAAACGAACATAACAGAAATAGGATACAGAAACATATTGATTTTATTAAAGAGAATTCTAAGAAATATGATGAAGCAGAATATGTCAATAAATTCTACAATCTCCCAGTTACAACAAAACAGGAAATAAATTTGAAATTAAATGTTTTAAAGGATGTTAAAGAAGTAACTAAAGGTCATTTTCAAGTTGAATATGAGGATTAAAGAAAATTTCTGGTTAATATACAACTCTAAATTTAAAAATCTCCTCTCTTCTGATTAATTAACATTGGTGTTAGGATTGTCAATTAAAGCAAAAGTGATTATAGTTATTCCCGAACCTGATTTAGCTTCTAACACAATATGGAACACTTTACAAAGTTATTCATATTTTAAGGAATCAGATGCTATATTTGACAATCATCCAGTTTATGAACTTGAAAGCAATCCTAACGATATTAAATTAGTTCATTCAAGAAAAGATGGGGTAGAAAGTAACCATCTAGACCAAGCTTTGGATTCAAAATTATACGTTTTTGCTAGTAGACACAGGGCTGCATCTGAAACACCTGCATTATTAATTCATCCTACAGGAAACTGGTTTAAGATTACGCTCGGGGGAAACGAAAACGAATTATCTTATACATCAAGCTGGGCATTGAAGAAAGGATTGTTGAAATTACAAGAAAAGAGGGATGAATACAATTTAGATGAATTTAAAGTTGATTTAGAAGTTACCCATCACGGTCCTACCAATTTAAGTACACCATTAATTTTTATGGAATTAGGAAGCAGTAAAAAGTACTGGAAAAATGAGAAAGCTGCTTCAGTTGTGGGAGAAGCAATTATTAATACATCTATAGAATTCCTTAGAAAATCAGATTTTAAGGAAGACTGTTTTGTTGGTTTTGGTGGCAATCATTATGCTTATCGTTTTCATAAACATATAATGGAAAATGAAAAGGCTTACATTAGTCATATGGCAGCTAAACACACACTTGATGATTTAACCAAAGAAAGAATTCTAGAAGCTTTCCAAAAAACATTAGAAAAACCAAACATTGCATTAATAGATAAAAAAGGAGCGAACTCAACTCAGAGAAAGAAGATAATAGAAATATTAGATGAAATAGAAAAAGAGTATATACTTGTCTAGAAGGTTCTAATGTCAGAAATCCTGAAAATATTTTTCAAACTCATCTAGTTCTGTTTTAATTTCTTTAAGAACTGAAGGATCAGTAATTGTAGGCTCTTGATAATCATCATCTATTACTTTCATCTTAAGTTTCTTTCGTACTTCTTGTTCTAATCTATTAATCCTAGTTTTAGTAGCAAAGAATTTTATAAATTCAAATTTGGCTTTAGAGGTTTTCTTTTTCCATTCTTCTGCAAAATTTCCACTTTCAATATTTTCTAAAATTTCTTTCATTGTTTCTTTTAATGGCAGCTTTCTAAATTTAATTCCTCTACTCATTGCTCCGTATTGACTTGTTTGAGAATGAAATTCTACTTGCTTTACCAATCCAACTTGTGCCATTTTTTTGTATGTGTAACTCATCTCCTCAGACATGAACATTTCTATTAAAACAGCTTCTTCTGGATAACCTGCATCAATTAATGTGTAAATACTTGTTAAAAGAACTCTCCCAAATGCTGGACCAAAAGCTTGTTCATTGAACAAATCTAGAACAGCTTCTTGTTTGAATGAAACGTCAATCGCACCCTTTGTTAGAGTACCTATAGATTTACAAAGAGCTAGTAGAATGTCTGTTGCTTTTCCTGAAGAATCATTTTCTACATGAATGAAGCTATAAAATCCTTCTTTAGTAAGGTAACGTTCCCTAACACCTCTTCCTATCATCCTCGGTGCAATTAAGAGAATATCGTAATTCTTAGAAGGTTTGATTATGTTAAAAGCAATATTATACCCACTAGCGAAAACTAATGCTCCATTTTCCTTGAAATTATCCTCTATATTTTTCTCATAAACTTCTTTCATTATCTCATCTGGAATTAGAAGAAAAAGGATGTCACTGAGTTTTGCTGCTTCATCTATACTAAATACATCAAAACAATCACTTTCTGCGATTCTTTTGAATTCGTCTTTTTTGTTTCCAATAATAATTTTAAGACCAGAATCTCTCATGTTAAGTGCTTGAGCTCTCCCTTGATTACCATAACCAATTACACCAATAGTCAAATCTGAAAGAACATCAAGCTTACCATCATCGTCAGTAAAGATTTTCTTAACCATAATTTAACTCAAAAGTATCAAATAATAATAATTGTGGTTCTTTTATATCCTAATTTAGGTAAATCTATGATTCCTATGAATAGCGCTACTGTGAAAAAGAAAAAGGGGAATCTTGAAGGCTCTACCATAATAATTACAGGAGCTTCTTCTGGAATAGGAAAAGAATTAGCATTAGCTTTAGCATCTATGAAACCAAATCTAGTGATAGTAGCAAGAAGGGAAAAGAAAATTAAACACGTGGCATATCAGCTAAAAAAATTGAAGATCAAAGTTTTACCTATAGTTGGAGATGTAAGAAATAGAGAAGATAGACAACGAATACTTGATCTAACAATAAAGGCATTTGGTCGTATAGATGCTTTAGTAAATAATGCAGGTTTAGGTAAAGTTAGTTTATTCACAGAACAACCAGAAGATGAGATAGATGAATTAATTGAAACAAATTTCTTGGCATTAGTAAAATTAACACAACTGATTCTACCAATAATGAAAGAACAAGGTGAGGGGCATATAATCAATCTTTCATCCACTCTAGCTTTACTACCACCTTATCCTTTTGCAGTATACAGCGCGACAAAATCAGCAGTAAAAACTTTTAGTGATGCTCTAAGAGAAGAAGTAAAAGAATATGGGATAAATGTATCAACTGTCTTACCTGGTCCTTATAATACTAATTTTCACAAAGTAGCAAATGTTGGTCATGGTTCCTTCAAAGTATACAAAGTCTCCAAACTAGTTAGGAATATCGTTAATTTATTAGTTAAACCAAAGAGAGATTTAATTAAACCTGGTATGTTTGTAATTCTAGTATGGTTTACAAATCTATTTCCAAAGATTAGAAGAAAGATTTCAAATCAAATTGGAAATCAAATACTAAAAGCAAAAGAAGAAACTAAAAAAGAACTTGAAAAAGAGCGTTCAACAATGGAAAAAGAAAAGATAATAGTTGTTTCCAACTAATCTGTCATAAAAGCTTTCAAAACAGCCATAACAGTATGAAGACGATTTTCTGCTTCATCAAAGACAACAGAGTGTTCACTTTCAAAGACTTCATCTGTAACTTCAACCTTCTTGTAAGGTAAACAATGCATGAATATGAAATCTGTTTTTGCATTGGCACAAAGTTCTTCTGTCACTACATAATCTTTGAATGCTGTTAATTTCTTTTGTGCTTCCTCTTCTTCTCCCATGGAAACAA
>JAEOTG010000318.1 GCA_016839985.1 Candidatus Heimdallarchaeota archaeon
ATAATACGAATATAAACCTCTTAGGAAATGGAAGATACTACTTCCTTGAAACTGTAGCTTTTGCAGATAAAGCAGTTTGGTCTTGGTTTCATATTTTCTCACTTGGAAGTTTAGTTTTTCTAATACTCTTTCTGATTTTATCTAAAAAACCTCTAGAAATCTTAGACAAAGAAATGTTTTATACATTTGGAGCATATCTAACAATGGTTGGACTTACTCTATTTGCTCTTGGATGTATGGGAAATCAAATATTCGAGTTCTCCTCATTAACAACATTGTTTTTTGGTGTTATTCTATGGTTAAGTACTCTATTAGAAAAATTGAATAAAATTACAGCAGAAAGAAGTTCATTTCTCAAAGGTATTGGATCGCTAGTTTATTTCTTAGGTGTAACAATAACTAATTTCAGAATCTTTACAACAATCCTAAAAAATTCACCTCTGAATTACTTATACAACATTGTCATTGTAACCAATAATAATGTAATAACAAAATCATTCTTACCAACATTTCCAGATTGGATTTTTAGTGGACTAATTTGGTTGATTTTAGCGATTTACTGGACACTGCCATTCTTACAAGACAAAGGAATTTTGAGGAAAACAGCTAAAACAGAATCAATTCTATTATCAACAGCTGTCGTGATATATGCTTTTCAATTACTGATTTTTGGTTTCTTTTTCATAAATTTTGGAAAAATGCAAGGAGCCAGTATAGCTTTGATGTTTGTTGGAAGTCTTATAGGTATTATAACATCTATAGTTATCCTCTACTATATAGCAGTAAAATGGAAATTATTCGAGAAGAAACCTAAGAAACCAGAACCAGCAACATTAGTTACAGAAGAAACTAAACCAACAACATAATCCTTTCTTTTTTTATTTTAAATTCGAAAAACATGTTGAACACACATTCACATCTAAAACAAAATCATTATACTCTTTTTTTGCTTGATGCAATTCTTCTTTATCCACTCTATATCCACAAGTGTTGCATTGGTAAAATCGTTTGATTTTGAATTTAACTACTCGAGATGGGCAATTAAAAATTCTTGTATTGTAATCGTCTGATCCTAATTTAGTAAAATCTCCTTCAATCTTTCCTGAAAATAATAGAGGGTACATACTGTGAAAAGCTTCCATACATAATCCGTTTGGAGTTGTGTAATTGTTTATCTGATATTTTTGACCTTTTTCGTGAAAAGCTCTACATGGAGCAGCTTCTATAACTTCTATTTCATAACCTATAGATTCAAACCAATCTTTCTCTGTTGAACTCATAAAAGGAAAAAGATATTTCTCTATATAAACTAGTGAAACAATCAATGGAAGAAGCCATTAAGAAATCCACCAAGCTCCTATATTTGATATAAAGACTGCATTTCTATTGTATATGTTTGCATAAAATAATATAAAAAGTCTAAATACATTGTTTAAGTAATGTTTACCTCAGTAGCATGGAAAAGTAGAGTTCTTTTTCTATTTTCTTTAATGCTTTTTTTATCAATTCCATGTAATATGATATTGGCTCAGAACAATGATTCCCTAACCATATTAATCAAAGGAGAACTAGCTGAAGTAGAACAACCTATGATTACTACTTCAGATAATGGTAGAGTTTACATTATCTGGGGAGAAACGTTCGGAAGAAACTATGGAGGAAGTGATGTGATATATATCCAAGAACTTGATTCTTCAGGAATTGCGATTGATGAAAAAACAGTTGTTGTTAATCATGAAGATATATCAGGAAATATTGGATTAGGACATCAACAAATTAAAACAGATTCAAGGAACAACATACATTTATTCTGGGGTGTATTCGATCCATATGGGAATTCTGGTTCTATTTACTACAAAAAGCTCGACGCAAATCTAAACACATTAGTAGATACAAAAAGAATAGTGGCTCATCCCTTCAATAGCTTTCAACATAGTTCAATTCAGGATGTATACATTGACAAAAATGATTCAATCCATCTTCTAACTCACGAGAAGTACTACATCTATATGGATATAGAAGGTAATATACTTGATAGTTTCAATATCGAAGATGAAGAAATTGGTGAAGCAACATGTTTGGAAATTGATTCTACTGGAAATGTATTCATCTCGACTTTAAATGATTCTCACTACATCTATTTGTTAAGACTTGAAAGTATGGATAACTCTACATCAAAAGTAGGTTTGTACACAGTTTTTACTGATTTTGTTAATTATATCAGAGAACCTAGGTTAGTTCACAATAATAACAGTCTTCATATCTTCTGTAGGATATACCACTCAGGTTCTGATGATGAAAGATTTTGCAAGGTAATTGATTACTCAGGGAACATTCTTAGTTCCTCTAATACAGCGATGTCGAATATAGATATAGAATTCCATACTTCCACATTCAATTACCTGTCCAGAAACAGATCGAATGTTTTTAGTATCTCTGTTAATCAAGATGGCTGTGATAGGGAAAATTCTGTCCTAAATTTTAGTTTGTACACTTTTCATAACGATTCCCTTGTCAGTCCAAAAAACTTCTTGACAATACTAAATGATCCCAAATACACTCATGGTCCAAGTGTTTTTGGTTTAAGAGGTAATGAAGATATTAATGGTTACTTCTGGTTATGTTGGTATGTAAATGCAGGAAATAATGGTTTTCAAGTGATGTATTTAAAACTTGATAATCAGGGTAACCCTTGCTTTAATGTTATAGCAATTGCACCAGAATACTTCCAATATTCAGCTTCTAATAATTTGAGTTGGATGGGTGTTAGTTCGCTTTCAGTATTTTTCGTAGTTGTTGTATTAATGAGAAAAAGAAAGAAACCTTAATTTCTTTATTTCTCGAATAGTTTTTATTCATACAAAATTTTTAAGATTATATTTTTCTTTTTTTGTTTTTTCATAGAAATTAATCATATACATGTTTTCACATGAGCTAACTAGTAAAATTAATATATACTTTGATTAAAGGTTGCTTATGTCTAAAGAGATAATTGAATGGGATCTTTCTCTCTTCTACAAGGATGTAGATGATCCCAAAATAGAGAAAGATATGAAAGAAATTGAAGATTTAGCCCTTCAATTCAATAAAGATGTTAAAGGTAAACTTACAGATGAATCATTAGCTCCTTCTGATTTAAAAGAATGGTATGAGATGTTTGAGAAGATAGGGGAAAAAATGTTAGATTTAGATCTCTTCTCATCCTATATTTATTCCACAACATCACTTGATGATAAGGTTAAAGCATTGTATTCAAAAGTTGAAGAATTTAGAGTCAAAATAGAGGAATTAACAATGTTTTTTACACTTGATCTTAACAAAATAAATGATGAGAAATTTGAGGAGCTTCTTAATTCAGAAGTATTATCAAATTATAACCATCATTTAAAATTCAATCGTCAAGAAAAACCTCATCAACTTTCAGAGAAAGAAGAATTAATAATCAAACTTAAAGATCTAACAGGAGTTAGTGGATTTAACAAATTAAGTAGTGAACTCTCAAGTAGTTTTACATATGAGTTTGAAGTTGAAGGAGAGAAGAATATACTCACAGGTCCAGAATTGTTTGCTTACATGTACTATAAAGATAAAGATGTAAGGTATAGAGCTCTTAGAACATATCTTTCTAAATATGAGGAAAATGAGATGGTATTTACACACATCTACAATAATGTATTAAAAAATTGGGTTTTGGAAACCAAAAAGAAAAATTATCCAACACCTATTTCACGAAGAAATCTCAGAAATGAAGTAAAAGATAAAACAGTAGAGGTACTAGGAGAGGTTACAACAA
>JAEOTG010000319.1 GCA_016839985.1 Candidatus Heimdallarchaeota archaeon
ATGCTTTAAGAAGGTTAATTGAGTTAGGGTTAATTATTAAGCGAAGCAACCTAAACGACATGAGGTCAGTTTTCTACTTCATTGTAGACAACTAAGCCTTTTTTTTTATCTTCTTTTTATTAAAGTAAAAGTTGATTTTTTCATAGATAAATTTATTTTAATCTTATCTAGAATATTCTACAATGAGTAATAATAACTGTGATTTAGCAATTATTGGTTCTGGATTAACTGGATTATCAGCAGCAATTGCTGCTTATTGCAAAAACCCAGATTTAAAGATTAAACTATTTGGTATTCCTTTTGATTCTAATACAGCCAAAAAAGGAGAGATTGAAAATATTCCAGGTATAAACAAAATTGTTGGTGTAGATTTTATTCAACAACTTGTTGAACAAGTACAGAGTCTAAACCTAGAATTTACTCAAGAAAAGATTAGTTCTGAACATATGGATGGTATCCCTAAAGAAACAATTATGGAGGGAATAAAACAAGATTTTCCAGTATTAGATATTACAAATGATATGGTTAAATTTATATCAAGTAGTGAAAAAGGATTCAATATTATTACTGAGCAACAATCTATTGAAACTAAATCTATAATTATTGCAACTGGTCTTCCTGAGCTAAAGCACACAATTAAGGGAGAGGATAAATTTGTTCATAAGGGTGTATCTCACTGCGCAGTATGTGATGGTGCTCTTTTTCGTGGAAAGAAAGTTGTTATCATAGGTATAGGAAACTTTGTTGCAAGGGGAGCTCTATTTCTACGAAAATATTGTAGAAAAATAACTCTTCTATGCCCAAATGACAATCTAGAGTGTGATAAAAGATTCTTAAGGAAATTAGAAACTTCATCCAATATTAAAATAAAATATAACATTGATCTTAGTAGCATCGAAATTTATGGAAATCAAACAGTAGAAGGACTAAGATATCAAGAAGAAAGTGAAATAAAAGAACTGTCACTAAATGGTGTTTTTATAGAGTTAAAGGATAAACCTGATTTATCTATAGTGAGTGACCTGAATATTGAAAAAACAGAAGAAGGATTCATTAAAACTCAAGTGAATAACTCAACAAATATAAAGGGAGTATTTGCTGCTGGAACTATTAGAGGTGAGTTAGATTATGCACCAGTTTTAATGGGAGATGGTTACAAAACCGGATTATTTGTAATTGACTACTTAAAAGATATTTGAGAAAACCATTAAATTCTTTGGAATTATTTTTATATGAATTTTAAGTTGTAATATTGTGAAGTATGCGTTTATTTTTGCTCATCCAGATGATGAATCACTTAGCTCAGGAGGAACTATAGCAAAATATGTTAATTATGGTTATCAAGTTAGTACTCTCTGCTTATCAACTGACCAAGAAAGAAAAAAGGAATATCTAAAAGCTACAGAGGTTCTGGGAGTTCAAGATGTTGAGATATATGATTTCAATGATGTTGAAGCTAATGAAATTGAAATTAAAGAGAAAGTAATACAGTACATATTGAAAACTAGACCTGACACAATTATAACTCATATAGAAAATGATTATCACATCGATCATCGAGTGGCATATAATATAGTAAGAGAAGGTATAGAATGGTCTGCTCATGAAACACAGTACAAAAATCCTCATCTAGTTTCAAAACTTTATACTAGTGAAACAACAGTACTAATCCCAAATCCGCATATTCTTGTAGATATTTCAGATTTCTATGAAAAAAAAGAGGAAGCAATAAAATGTTATAAATCTCAACTATATAAAGGAGGGGAGGATTTCTATATTAGATTTCATAAATATAGAACACAAATGAGAGGTACTCAGGCTTCTACACAGTATGCTGAGGCATATATGCAAATTCCATTGAAGAAAAATAGTCCTTTTTATAGGCAGAAGCAATCGGAGCTTTAAAATGAAGGGAGACATATCTTTTCCTGAAATTCAACATTATGTAGATTATATGACTAATGAAGAAAAAGAGGTGTTTCTTTCAGAGGTTTCTCAAAATCAAGATAATAGTCTCAATAGCCAACTAAGTGTTGTACTGAAAATAATCGAGAATGTTCATACACCATCTGATATTTTGATTTTTGTTCTAGGAAAGATTCTTTTTAGTTTAGCTCTATATGATAAACTGGAAATTGAATTAGAAAAGCACAACAAATCTGAATATTTATTATACTGGGTAGGTTATGCATCATTCCGAAAGGGTGATTTTGAAACAGCAGAAAATATATTTAACAATTTAATTAAGCATAGAGATACTCTTCTTCAATTTAAGGCAAAAATAGGATTAATACGAATTTTAGAGAGAAAAGGAGACACCAAAATAACACAAGATTTTTTCAAAGAGTTCTATAATGAAATAGAGCTTGTCTTACAAAGTGATAGGAAAAATATTTTTCTTGATGTTTATTTTAGGGGGGTTTATGTTGATCTTTGGATTCACAGAACAGTTGAAAACGTGAAACAATCAATAGACAGGAGTATAAAAGTCATACAGCAAGCAAAATGCTATGGGGATAGAATCCATATAGCAAATATTCAAATGATGTTAGGAATATTTGAAAAATATTTAGGTCGTTGGGATGCAGCAAAAGAATATTTTAACGAATCAAAATCTACATTTGAGGATTTAGGAGATAAACGTGGTGAAATCATTGTTTTATCTAACTTGGCTGATGTTGAACGAATAGAAGGAGAACTGGATTTAGCTGAAAGCAGATTATTGAGCGTTGTTTCTTTATATGAAAAGTGGGGTGATAAAAGGTCATTAGCCGCAATACATTCAACTTTAGGCGAGATTTATTCTCAAAAAAAATATTTCAAAGAAGCTGCTGAAGAATTCATAATAGCTAGAGAAATGTTGACTGAAATTGATACAAGAGATGAACATGTTGATTATAAAATTGCTGAACTTTATTTAGAACAAAAGAAATGGGAAGATTTCAATAGAATAATGGGTGAAATAATACAAAATAAAACAAGTGAAGAAATCAACGAAAATCCTCATATTTTATACATTTATGGAAAAAAGGAATCTCAGAATCTGAATCTCTCAAAAGCGAAGAAATATCTTTCTCAAGCATTGGCTGTTGCTGGAAAAAAAAGGATGGACTATCTAGGTGCAAAAATCTTAATTGACACTTTACAAATAATCATGTATAATTATATCTCAAAAGCTGAAAAAGATAATTTTGAAGAGAGCATTAAATTAATAGAAGATCTAAAAATATTTATCCATGAAACAAAGCAGGATGAGAGATTTAAGAATCTTATAAATAAGATAGAAGATAGTCACAAGGAAATAAGCAAAATTAGTGATGAAAGTGTCATAAGAAGATTAGTTATTGAGATTCAAGAATCTGTTAAAGAACTAGCAAATATAATTCGCTATACAACCTTAATAGGGAGAGAAAGAGAAATAACATTTCCTAATCAACTCATTGTCTTACATAGATCAGGAATACCAATAAAAAGATACGTTAAAACTGAGAAAATATTTGATGATTTACTTCTTTTTGGAGGTATGGTTAGAGCAGCAAAGGACATAATTTCTGAGGTTTTTACAGGAGAAGTAGGGAAAGTAATGAAAATTGACTATGGACAAGAAATAAAAATTCTAGCTGAATTTGGAGAAAAAGAAACAGGAATTGTAATGATAAGTAAAAAAGATACTTTTCATCAAAGAAGAGCTTTACATGAGTCAGTTATTGAATTGAATAAAACTAAAGTTCCACAACAATTCTATGGTGAGATTTCAGTTGAAATAGAACAAAATATTGATGATATAATTAACAAATGGTTTGGAGAGGGATATATAGGGGAAAAATGATTATAAGAAACA
>JAEOTG010000320.1 GCA_016839985.1 Candidatus Heimdallarchaeota archaeon
ATTCTTATTAATTGAGAACAGTTTATTATTTGCTGAGAATTATCTAGAGTACTAAGTTTCTATTTTTAAATCAATTTTGCTGCTTCGAAGATATTAGTTGCTTGTTCATTTATATACCATTTCTCTGAGATTTGACAGTAATCATTAATCCAAAGAGGATCCTCATAATTAATTTGTTTTAATTCTTTAGCATCTTCAGGGATAAGGTTGAGTTTTTTAGCTTTAGAAATATTTCGTAATTGCATTATGCCATACCACAGAAACAACAAAGCAAACAAGTCAATCATTGCACATACAATAAAAGTTCCAGCATTGTACAAATCTGAACGAGGGGAAATTGCACAAGGGAAACCAATGAATAGTGCTAAAGCAAACAAACTCCCTACAACATAATTCGTGCCAGAAGTAACCGTACTTTCTCTAAGACTGAAAAGAAGATACTGTGTAAGTTTCTTAACAATGTTAGGATGAATATGTTTTTCTTCAGCTAAACCAAGGAATTTAGTTTCTTTCTTTTTTTTATCAAAAACAATGTAAATACTATTTCCTATTCTCCAAATTATCTTTTATACTCTTTACTTTATCATACGATACTTCATACATCATTTGCTTATCAAATAATATTCCTTTTTCGTTTTTTAAATACTTTTTAATCTCTTCCTCCACTTCTGGAAATTCTCCTATAAATGAAATAATTAGTGCCCTTAATATTTCATCTTCTCCCTCCATATCTTCTGCTACTAAATCTAAAACTACTTTAGCACTTGCAAAATCATCTGGTCCTGTTAAAGAAACTAAAGGTTCACTTATCAGAGATCTCATCACTCCCCTCTTAATAAAATTGTTTTCTATCTTATATGCTGTTAGCAGTATATTTACATACATTTCTGTTCTCTTCACATACTTAATGAACAACTCTCCCAGAATTATCTGAATTTCTTCTCCTTTGTCCCTCATAAAATTAATTATTGCAGTCATTATATCATCATTATACTTATAACGATATTTGTAAACCTTATCAATTAAATGTTCCAATAACTCATTTGCTTTTCCGCTTTCAAAATATCCTTTTTCCAATAATTCATCCAAAAACAAATATATCCCCATATACCTAAAATTTTCATAAAAAATCCCCTTTCTATGAATTTTACTTGGTTTGAAAATTTCAATAGGTATTTTCAATAACTTACTTTTTTTTATTTCTTCATTATATCCATATATAGAATTTTCAACTATTATTTTAGGAATGCTTGTATAATTTATCTCGTTTTCTTCTATTTTCTCTATAACCTTATCTAATATATTATATTCATCAATTAAGTCTATATAGAAATCTGCAAAATAGTATGGTACAACTTTTTTTTCCTCCACCTTCTTGAAATACTTGACTATCTCTTCTTTCTCTTCCTTACTCTCTCTTTTTTTCTCTTCTATGTATTCTACTAGTTCTAATATACTCATTTCTTCAAAATTCTTAACTTTGAGTTTTTTCATTTTGTTTTCCTTCTACAACACAATCAATACTTCACTAAAGATTCTTTTTTTCTAGTACATTGATATTCTTTTTATCGAAAATAAGCTTTTTGTTACATTTTCATTCATTTAAGATTCTCCCTTATTAGTACTTCTTTGAAAATATTCTTTACTAAGTATAAAACAATTATTTTACTTATATTTATTAGTGCATGGGAATTCTTTAATATACAAACAAAAATTGAGAATTGGGTCTCCTATGAAAACTCAAGATATAATTGATCCTGATTTCAAACAAAAGCCTGTTATATTAATCAAAGATGAAGAAAAGTTACTTATTATGAACAATCCAAATTACTATCCTATTTTGATGTCTCTTAGAGAAGGACACAAAACTGTAAAAGAAATTGAAGAAGATTATGCAAAGTTCATTATTAAAGATCTTAAGAAACAAGGGATAAAGGATGAGAAAAAAATCAAAGAGATGGTAAGTAAGAAAAAACGCTCTGACAAATCCTTATACCGATATATCCAACATCTTATAGATGCAGGTTTTGTTGCTCTAGTTGGAAAGAGGATCGCTATGGAGAAATCTATGACAGAAAAACTTTTTGCTAGAACTGCTAAGTTCTTCTTTGTTGAATCATATTATGAGAAGATGATCTGTGCGAATCAGAATTGCATCGAGAGTTTAGCACAGTTACTTGGAATTATTTACAATGTTCCTCAACCTAATAAATCAGATTTAAAGCAATTTATCAGTTTAATGAATTCAAGTTCAAAAAAAATCACATCAATGTTATTTAACGAAAAATCGGAAGAATTTGTTCAGATGGTAGATAGCCTTTCTTTAGATGAAGTGACAGCAGTAATCCAAACACTCAGTATTATCGATTTAGCAAATAACTCCAAAAAATTTGATAAGCTTCTTAGAAATATAGAAAATTGAAATTTTTAGTTTCTTATTTCTAGAAATGATGAAATAGTCATATTATTTTTATACAAGCTAAAAAGAGACACTATTTATGATTGATTTTAAGAATTTTTTTAAGAACAATTATTCAGAACTTATCATGTTCAGTATAATCTTTCTATTTTTCATTCAAATGCTTTCAGATTTAGCTGAAAGGATTTTTGATTATGCTATACTTGGATTGGAACCTACGCTACATATTCTTGCATTATTATTCTTGTTTTCCTCTGTAGGATTATTCTTCTTTAGAAAGACAATATCAGATAAGACTTTGTTTATAGTTGGAGAACTTATTATTATAACTAGATTAATAGAACCTTTACTCAAAGGAGAAGCTCTTCTGATATTCGCTGGATTATCTGTTAGTAGTTTTCTTATTTTCTTTCCTGCATATTTCACAAGAAGTAAGAACAAAGAGCAACAAACTGGTGTAACACTAGGAATATCATTAGCATTAGCTGTAGTTTTATCTTTATTTTTCAGAACAGTTAACTCGACACTAGATGTTTCAATTTATAGATGGTATCAGATTATTGGTTGGATACTAGGAATAGTAGCTTCACTTATGTTAGTTGGTATGTTACTAAAAAGCGAAAAAGTTGTTCAGAAAGAATCATCAGAAGAAGGAAATTCTGCAAGCTTTGGTCGCATTCTACTTTTAACTCTTGGATTGTCAAGTGTTTTTATAATCATCTGGTTTACTTTTATGAGTCCAACTGCTATTTCAAGATGGACAGAGGGCAATTACATTGGAATTGTTATAGGTGTTTTAGTGATGACAATTTTATTCATCATTGGAATGGTATTAAAACCTAATTTAATGAATGAAATCAAATCTTGGATGCTTTGGGTGTGGAATGGATTGTTTGCACTCTCTCTAACTTTGACTGTAATGGTACATCAAATTCTGCCGACATATGGATTATTCTTCCCTGATAATCATACAGCATATCCCATTATAGCTGCACCAACCACTTTTGCTCATCAAATTCCCTTAATTTTGATGATACTTCTCTCACCTATAGTTTACATAGACTTTATTCTTTTATCAAGAGAATTACTAAAGATTAAACCAAAACCAGCCAAAGTAGGTGGAAGTTTTGCTATAGGAACAGGATTGTATGGTATTATTATGATTTTCATGCAAGTATTACCTAACGTCTGGGGATATCTACCACCTATCAGCACTATATTCAGAGATATGTACTGGTTGGCTTTTCTAATTCCAGGAGTATTTATTACTATACCCATTTTCCTATTCAAGAAGGATACACAGAGCTTTGAAAAAACAGCTAGAGAATTGAAATCAAAAACTATTATTCTTTCAATCTTAGGATTGATAACTATAGGTACAGTTGTAGGTGCATTTGTAACTGCTCCACACCCTGTTGCACCAGATGAAGGAAAGACATCTCTAATCATTATGACTTATAATATTCGGCTAGGAGTAAACCTCACTGGTGAAAAAAATTATGATGGACAACTGGAACTGATTAGAAGTGTTGACCCTGATATAATTTGTTTACAAGAAAGTGATACTGCTAGAATAGGTGGTGGAAACTCAGATGTTGTTAGATATTTTGCGGATAAATTAAATATGTATTCGTACAGAGGAGCAAAAACTGTTACAAACACCTATGGTACTGCTATCTTATCAAAATATCCTATCTCAGATGTTGAGGCATTCTTCGTATATAGCACCCATCAACAAATAAGCACAACACATGCGAAGATAACGTTTAATTCAACATTGACATTCAATGTCTTCTCAAGCCATCCTGCAGCAAGAGGTGATGAAGCAAAAAGATACCAAATAGAAGAAATATTAAGTCAAACTACAGGTCTAGATAACGTTCTATTCGGTGGAGATTTTAATTTTAGACCTTACTCAGAACCATATAACATAACAGTAGGAACTTTAGAAGATTCTTGGGTATTGAAATGGGGAACAGTAGCAGATAGAATTGACCATATATTCCTTAGTTCAGGAATTACTGTTCTTGATGCTGTATATATAGAAAGGGGACAATCTGATCATCCTGCGTACTGGATAGAAATTCAATTGTAATATTTCTCTTCCAAACTTTTTTTATTTTTTTTCTCAATCATAAATAAATAAATAAATCACTTGGATTTTTATAAATAACTTTAGCAAAAATTGGTGTAATCAAATATGAAATCCATTATAGGTGGTTTAGGATTTATTAATGAGACAACAACTCATCATTAAAACATTCTAATTTCTATTATCTTTTCGAAAAATTGAATTTCTTTTTGCATTGTAACTTCCGTTTTTACTATCGTTTTTTTCATTTATTTGCTTATCCAGTATTTCTTCAATTTCTCTCTCCAATTTTTTCTTAATATCAACTGTTTTTACTTTTTTCCAAGCTTTTTTGTTTTTGAAATTTTTTGTTTCGATCATTTTCTTCATATTTTATGGTACTTTGAACACTTTTATTATCTAATATTTAAAAAATCAAAGTGTTTTTCTTTTAATTATTTGGAAAATTAAAGTTCTTTTCTATATTTTGAGTTTAAAACAACAATCATTATTTTTTTGTACTTAAGAAGTAAAAAATTAAAGATTGGTAAGCTTTAGACTCAAATCCCATAATTTTTGTTGAGCATCTTTATCAAAAGCTAACTTGTTTGGATCTCTTTCTTTCATTTTATGATAATATTTGCCTGATATTCCTTTGGTTTCAGGAGATGAAGCTAAATATATTGAAGTTTTAGCTCCCTCTTCCGGTGTTAAACCTCTATACTTTGCTAATGGAGTAATTAACTTAAGTAGAAAATTGTTCAATCCAATATGAGTTTTTACATAACCAGGATGAAGACAATTTACACTTACATTTGTTCCTTGTAATTTTTCTGCTAAGAGAAATGAAAACATAATATTATACAATTTTGATTCTTGATATGCTCTAATAAAAACATAATTTCTTCTATCACAATTATAATCATCTAATTCTAATTTTTTAACTTTGTAATTTGAACTCGAAGCTACATTGATAATTCTTGAAGGAGCAGAAGCTTTGAGTATATCTAGAAGCTGAAGAGTTAGGCTAAAATAACCTAGATGGTTAACACCAAAAGTAGATTCTACTCCATATTCAGTTTTGGATTTCAAAAGAAAAACAGCACCATGATTATTGATGAGAACATCAAGTTTTTCATATTTATTTTTAAATTCACTAACAAAATCATTAATTGAATTCAAAGATGCAAAATCGCACAACATTAAATCTAAATTTCTGTTATTGGTTTTTTCAAGTATCTCTTGAAGAGCTTTCTCACCTCTTCTTTTATTTCTACAAACCAATACAACATGGGCTCTCATCTCTGCAAGTTTGAAAGCAGTTGCTTTTCCTATTCCTGCATTAGCACCTGTAACAATTACAATTTTGTTTTTCATACAATAAGAAAAATTGATTGTATATATTAATGTCACCCAAGATTTTAATATAATAGAGAAAATTTTTCATAGAATGAAGTTTGATGAACTAAGTTTAGAGGAAGCTCCAATAATAAAAGAAACTATTCCTGGATCTAAATCCAAAAAAATACTAGATTTACAAGAGAAGATTGAAGGAAAACCTGTCTCATATCCTAAAGGTTCTCCTATTGCATTTGCTCAAGGATTTGGAGCTACAATAAAAGATGTTGATGGAAATATCTTCATTGATTTTTTTGGTGGAGCTGGTGTTTTAGCTTTAGGTCACTGTAATCCATACATAGCAGAAAAAGTTAATGAGATTCAAAAAAATATAACACATACTCTAGATTTTCCTACAGAGATTCGTTTAGAACTAGTACAGAAATTACAGAATGTTTTACCTGGAGATTTGAAAAATAACTCTAAAATCGTTTTTGGTGGTCCAACAGGATCTGATGCGGTTGAAAGTGCAATAAAATTGTCAAAAACTCTCACTAAAAGACATGGAATTATCGCTTTCGAAGGGGCATATCATGGAATGACATCAGGAGCTCTTGCTTTAACTTCTGGAAAATCTTGGAAGAAAAATTATCTGCCTCTTATTCCAGAAGTTCATTTCATTCCTTTTGCTTATTTGTACAGATGTCCATTTAAAACAAAAATAGCTGAAGAATGTGCTAATGCTTGTGCAGATTATTATGAGCATATTTTGGAAGATCCTCATTCTGGAGTTGTTGACCCTGCTATGACAATTATAGAACCAATACAAGGTGAAGGTGGATCTTTTGTCCCACATAAAAGTTTTGTAAAGAGAATAGCAGAGATAAGCAATAAATATGAAATACCTATAGTTTTTGATGAAATCCAAGCAGGTTTCTGCAGAACTGGAAAATTCTTCTCTTCAGAATATTCAGGAGCTTCACCACACATTATGACTTTGTCTAAAGCACTTGGTGGAGGTTATCCTCTTTCTGCTATAGCTTATAGACAGGATCTCGATGTTTGGTCAAAAGCTGCTCACATTGGGACATTCAGAGGGAATGTAACAGCTATGGCTGCAGGTTCAGCATCCATAGACTTTATGTTAGAAAATAATCTCGCAAGTTATGTAAATGAACTTGGAAATTATCTATTAAAGAAACTAGAAAAATGTGAAAAAGATTCTTCGATTGTAGGTGAAGTTCGAGGAAAAGGACTAATGTTAGGGATTGAAATAGTTGAAAATAAAGAAAGTAAGAAACCATCTTCAGAGCTTTGTTCGAATATTAGAGATGAAATGTTTCAGAGAGGAGTTATTATAGAAATAGGTGGACATTACAATAATGTGCTAAGATTTTTACCTCCATTGATTATAACAAAGAAATTAGCTGAATCAGGAATTGACATATGTATAGAATCAATTGAAAAGATTGAAACTGAATTGAATTAAGTTACAGTTAAGAGGACTTGTACCTACGAATTTTGCTAGTTGAAACATCATATCTAATTAATCCAATCAGAATAATTAATGCACATACTACTCCATCTAACACTGGAACACCTAATCTTTTTTCTAGTTTCTTATCCAACCCAGTCATACCTGCACAACCCAGTACAATGACTTCAGCTTTGTCTTTCTCTATAGCTGTTTTTGCAACCTCAAAGAATTTTTCTTCATCACTTCCTCCACTCACCTCATTCTCAGGTGCTCTCACTGAAGCTAAAGCATCTTGAAGATGATATTTCCTAATCAAAGCTTCTTTATTCGGTATAGATTGTTTTGTCATTGAAATTACTGAAAAACTGTGACCTAAAAATGAAGTTAATTTCATAGAAGCTTCTCCTATACCCACAATGGGTTTCTTTGTTATTTCTTTCATTGTATCGAGATTAGGATCACAATGACATGCAATAATAAAACCATCATATTCCTCCTCATTTTCTCTTACTAAATTTATCATTCCAGGTGCAGCTCTGATTTGATCTTCATAGGTTTCAATGAACTTTGGTGCATTAGGAGTGTGCTTACAGACAACTTGTACATCTTCATTTACGAACGAATTAGAAGTTTCTTGAATTGCTTTCGTCATATCCAAATCACTATTTGGATTAATAATTAGTATTTTCATTTTGGAATTCCTTCACTTGCAATAATTCTAGCCTTCTCTTTCACATATTCTATAGTTTTCATTAAGGTTTCTGCATTTGTTGGTTTAATTGCTACTAATCGAAGAACAACTTTTTCTCCAAGTTTAGTATAGGATATCGAATGTTTTCCTTCAGAGATAACTTTTTCGTAAATTATTTTTAAAAATTGATTCATTTGATTTTCAGATATTTGATTGTGTTTAACTCGGAAGCATAGTATTCCTGTTTCAGGTTCATTACAAAGTTCAATTGCTGAATCTTTAGTTAGTAATTTGTAAACGGTTTCTATTGCTTTAATAGGTGACTTAAGTCTTTCTTGAATTTTTATGATCCCTTGATATCTAATTGAAGTAACTAAGGGTAAAGCAGAAAAAGGTCTAGTTGAAGGTGGAGATTTTAATCCAGGACTAGGAACATTTTCTCCTTCACGATAGATGTAATCACTCCGTAATGCCATTCGATTAAAATCATCCTTACGTTTGGCAAAAAGTATAGAATTCGGTATAGGTATTCCAAATTGTTTATGTGGATCCCAAGAAACTGAATCTGCTAATTCTATTCCAGCAAACCTATCTTTGAATTCTGGTACTAGTGAATATGCTAAACCATATGCACCATCAACATGTAACCAAGCTCCAATTTCTTTACATATTTTAGAGAGTTCTACGACATTATCTATTGCTCCAGTAGATGTAGTTCCAGTAGTTGCAGTGACACAAAATATATCATGATTTTCTTGCAGTTTTGGAATTTCTTTTTTCATTTGAATAATGTTTATTCTTCTTTTTTCATCTACGTCAATTGTTAATAGATTATTGTCTCCTAAACCTAACATTCTTACTGCATGCTTGAGAGAGAAATGAGCATCTATTGAAGTTAGAACAGCTAATCTCTCAGGATTTTCGAATCCTTTTAAACCTTGTTTTGCAAAATCAAATCCCTCCTGTCCAGCTTTCCAATGAAGAGCAAGATATAATGCTTGCTGATTTGCATAAGTTCCTGAATACATAAATGTACCGTCTGAATTTTTATCTAACCTGAAGAGAGAACATAGAGCTTTAATGCAAAGTTCTTCTAACATTGCTCCCCCTGGTGATACATTCCAATCAGTTACACCTTGATTATATTCTAATGCAAGCTCTGCACCTAGTTTTGCGCCATCTTCTGGAAAGTCATTAAACATAGATAAAAATCCTGGATTATTGTACTTCATTAAGTGGGGAAGTAATTTCTCTTCTATTATTTTTTTAAGTTTATCAGTTGAAATTCCTTCTTTTTGGAAATCTACAAGTGGTAAGAGATCATTCATTACTTTGGTAGGAAGTGCTCCTGAAAAGATAAGTGTATTCTCTTTATTTTGCATGATAAATTCATTCCTTACGAAGACTTAAAGATATATTATTCTTCTGTAAAATAAAAGTACTGTAAAAAAACATTCGGAAAGAAAAAAATGGCTGATTTGAACATCATCAATGGTAAAGTATTCGTAGATAAAGAATTGATTGAAACAGGATTATGTATAGAAGATGGAAAAATAGTTGCAATAGGTAAACCGAACACATTACCTAAAGCAGAAAAAGCCATTGATGCAAATAATAAAATAATTCTCCCTGGTGGAATAGATGTCCATACACACATATTGGATTTAGAATTTTCTTATAGAGAAGACTTCTATACAGGAACTCAAGCAGCTTCTTCTGGAGGAATAACTACATTTTTGGAAATGCCAATGGGAATCAAAGGTAAATCTGCAGTTGAATCATTTGACATTCAATTAAGTGCGATGAAGAAAAAAAGCATAGTTGATTATGGACTTATAGGGTCAGGTGGATATACAAGTATCAATTCAATTGAAGAGTTAGTTTCAAAGGGAGCTATTGCATTCAAAACATTCATGTTAGATGCACCAGAAGAGATGTATGAACTCAAAGACCTTTCTGCAAAAAATGAATCATTTCTTCTTAAAATATTAGAAAAAGTAGCTAGTGTAGGATTGGTTTGTAGTATTCATGCAGAAGATGATTCTATAATACAAGATGAAATAGGAAAGGTGATATCGCAAGGGAGAACTGATTTTCAGGCACATACTGACTCTCGTCCAGCAATTGCAGAAGATGAAGCTTGTTTAAGAGCAATGGCATTAGCAAATAACGTAAAAGCGAAACTGAATCTTGTACATATGAGTTCGAAAAATGCATTTGATTTCATTAAAACAGCTAAACAAAAAGGGTGGGATGTAACTTGTGAAATTACTCCACATCATTTGTTTTTAACATCGGATGATGCTACAAAAATAGGCACATGGGCAAAGTCTGATCCTCCAATAAGATCAAAAGAGCATTTGAAAGCTGCTTGGATTGCATTGAATGATGGAACTATTGATATTGTAGCAACAGATCATTCACCATACAGTCATGATGAGAAAAAAATAAAAGAAGATGAGAAAGGAATTTTCGGAGTTGGCTCTGGTACTCCAGGTTTAGAAACAATGATTCCTCTTCTGTTAAATGCTGTAAATATGAGAAAGTTATCCTTACAAAGATTAGTTGAAGTGACTTCCATAACACCAGCAAAGCGTTTTGGTTTATTTCCTAAGAAAGGAACAATCTCCATAAATGCAGATGCTGATTTATTCATTGTAGATATGAATAAAGAATATACATTGAAAAATGAAAATATGTTTACAAAACAAAAAATTACAATTTTCGATGGATGGAAACTAAGAGGGAAAATTGAAAAAACAGTTGTTAGAGGAGAAATTATCTATGATGAAGGACATTTCCATGTTAATCAAGGTTATGGAAAGTTCATCACTCCTAGATATTCTGTTTAGAGACAGTTTCCTCCATAATCCATATAAGTATTCTAAAGAAATAACTGCGATTAGTATGTTTGAATTTGAAAAAATTACAGATTCTATTTGGGCACACACTAAAGGAGAAACTTTTGGTCATGTGGCTTTTGTTAAGCTAAAGGATAGACTTGTTTTTATTGATACTGGATACTATCCTAAAGTTATAAAAGAAGCTAGAAAAATCGCAGAAGAGATGACAGGTCTAACAGTGAAGCAACTTATTATCACTCATCATCATGGAGATCATATTCTTGGTAATCAAGTATTTGAAGACTGTGAAATAATCTCTTCAAAACCTATTCTGAAAATTCTAAGCGCATATTGGACAGAAGCAAATACTGAGAATCTTAGAAAACGAGAACCTGAGTCATTTTCAGATTTACGAATTGTTTTACCTAATAAAACATTCGAAGGAGATTATACAATAACTGATGATAATCTAACTTTGAAAATCGTCCAAACAAATGGACATACTAATGGTTCTAGTTTTATTTTCATACCTGAAGAAGAAGTGCTCATTGCTGGAGATTTGTTATTTGCAAAAGAAGTACCATATTTTGGAGATGAAACTACTGATCCTTATTTGTGGATTGATGCTTATAAAAAAATGATTAGTTTATCTCCTAAAATAATTGTTCCTGGTCATGGGCCTGTATGCAATGTTGAAGAGATGAAAGAGCAACTAGATTATATGGGAAAATGTGTTAAGTGGATGGAGAATTTTGTAAATAAAGGAGGGAAGAAAGAAGATCTAGAGATTGCAGAAAACTTTCCTATGTTAGATTATGATCCTTATGATAACTTTGAACTTCTTTTTAATCGGTCAAAAAATCGAACATATGATGTTGTAAAAGAAAAACTAACTTGATTCTATGAAATTTCTAATCATTTTTTTTCTTTATTTTGTTCTTTTACTCTTAGAGAAAAATATTGTTAATTTTATTCCACATCTATGTAAATACATATTTGTGAAACAAGAATTAAGAAGAGATAAAGTTTTTATAAATGCTACAAAAGTCTGTTTGTTATCGTCTTAATGAAATATGTTTGCTTTGAAATTAATCACTATACAATATCTCAATAACATCTATTTCAACTATAAACAAATTTTCTGACGATTAAAAATACTAAATATCATTAATAAAATCAAAAGTGATTTAAATGACTGATCAAGAAAAAAAAGGATTTAAATGGCCTTGGGACTATTTTCATTTTCAAACCAAAGGACGAGGTGGTATCTTAGCAAATGGTGCAAAAGGAAAGTTTATGGCTAATACTTATTTTGCTGAATGGTTAATATTTTGGTTTGCTTTGCTTATGACCGCGATTGTTACTGCAATAGTTTTTGTAGTACGAGAATGGTGGAGTCTTCTTCCTAATCCAGTTGGAAAATACTTTGCATATCTAGGATGGGGATTTTTAGTCTCATTCATCATTGCGTGGATTTTCTTCGTTTTCATAATAGGACCTTTAACAATGAGTATGGTACAATATGATTTCAGAGCAGATTTCAGAGTGTCTAGTCCAAGAGAACTCATGTTTTCAAAGAAATCATGGAAGTTTTGGATTTGGGGTATCTTAG
>JAEOTG010000321.1 GCA_016839985.1 Candidatus Heimdallarchaeota archaeon
AGTTATTAAATCCCCTGGAAGGTGTGATTGTGGTAATAGAAGAGGATTTAAACAAGTTAATCAGAGACTTTATGATGCTAGATGGTTGACTATCGAAGAACCTTTTGAAATAACAACTGGCGAGAGACCTTCTGAAATAATGATTTACTTAAAAGAAGATTTGACTTCTCCTAGGATGAGAAATAAGACAGATCCTGGAAATAGAATAAAAGTAGTTGGCATACTTAAAGAAGTACCTAGGAAAACAGTTAGAGGTCAAAAAACTAGGCAAATGGAAATACTCTTAGATGCTAACAATATTGAATCTGTAGATGTAGAATGGGAAGAGTTGGAAATAGATTCAGAAGACGAAAAAGAAATTATCAAACTTGGTAAAGATCCTAAAATTTATGATAAATTGATTGCATCTCTTGCTCCAACTATGTATGGCATGGATGAAATAAAATTGGCTGTTATTCTACAAATCTTTGGTGGAGAAGCCAAAACATTAAAAGATGGTACGAGGGTCAGAGGAAATATTCATATTTTGTTGATAGGTGATCCGTCGGCAGGAAAGAGTCAACTTATGCAACTTACGACCAAAATAGTTCCCCGTGCTAAATATGTTTCTGGTAGAGGTGTAACAGGTGCAGGTTTAACTGCAACTGTTATTAGAGATGAACAATTCCTTGGTGGATGGGTTTTAGAAGCAGGTGCATTAGTTATGAGTAACAATAGTATTTGTGCAATAGATGAGTTTTCTCAAGTTGCTGTACCAGATCAAGTTGCCCTTCAAGAAGCCATGTCATTAGGAACAATATCTATTGCTAAAGCATCTATCGTTGCAACTTTACCTGCTCAGACTGCAATACTAGCTGGAGGTAATCCAAAATTAGGAAGGTTTGATCCTTATATTCCAATCAAAGAACAAATTAATATTAGTGATGTTTTATTGAGTAGATTTGATTTGAAGTTTGCTTTGAGAGATGTACCTAATCCTGAAGTAGATGCTAAATTAGCCGATCATATTCTAAGGATGAGACACTTTGAGGAAGAAGGAGCTAAGCCTGTTATTAAACCAGAACTTCTTAGAAAATATGTAGCTTATGTAAGAAGTCAAATTCATCCTGTCATGACAAACAGAGCTGCAGATTCTTTGAAAGATTTTTACTTAAAAATGAGATCAAGGGCTGGAGGCGAAGCACCTATTGCTATTACTTTAAGACAATATGATGCATTGATGAGATTAGCTCAAGCTTCAGCAAAGATAAGATTAAGTGATAAAGTTGAAATTAAAGATGCTGAAAGGGCAGTATTGTTAATGAAAGCATCATTGAGGCAATTCGGTTTTGATCCTGAAACAGGAATGATAGATATTGATAGAGCAGAAGGTACTATGACTAGTGCTCAAAGAAGTAAGATAAGGATAATACTAGATGTTATTGACGAGTTAACATCATTAATTGGGAAAACAATTCCAGTTGAAGAAGTAGCAAGAAGAGCAAGAGAAGAAGGTGTTGAAAATTTTGATGATATTTTGAGAAGGATGTTAAACGAAGGATTAATCTTTAGTCCTAGACCAAATTTCTTACAGAAAGTGTAAAATCGTAATATTTTTAGTCTTTAATGTTATATAATAGAACCATGGAAACTCTAAGACAAACTATGATTAAATCTAGAATTTATGATGTTGTTAATAGTCAGTTTGTTAGAAAAGAAGGAATGGAACCTAGTTACATTTTGACAGATATAGGACAAAAGATTTCACGTGTCAATGTTCTTGGTACGGTTGTTGATAAGTTTATGAGTGAGAATGGGAACTATTCTAGCATAACAGTGGATGATGATTCTGATTCTATTAGAGTAAAAGCATTTAGAGATAGTGTCAATATATTTGATAATCTAGAAATCGGAGATTTGGTAATAGTTATAGGTAAGATGCGTGAATATAATGAAGAAAATTATATCATCCCTGAAATTGTTAAAAAAATTGTTGACCCTAATTACGAAGTCTTACATAAATTAGAAGTACTTAAAATATTAGTTAATCAAAAAAAAGTTTTAGAAAATATTAAAAAAGATAAAGATAATTTTAAAGATTTAGAACAATTAAAAAAACACATCAAAGACAAATATAATGTAGATAATACAGAAGGTTTAATCAAAGCTCTAAAAGTAGAAGAAAAAACTAAAGAAAAAAATAACAAACCCCTTATTCTAGGAAAAATGGATGAATTAGATAAAGGAAAAGGTGTAAAATTTAGAAAGCTTTTAGAAGAATCTAAATTACCTGAAAATGAGTTTGAAGATGTAATTAACGAATTATTATCAGACGGAATATGTTATGAGCCATCACCAGGAGTTATAAAAAAAGTCTGATTTTCAAATTCTTTATTAAAATTAAAATAAAAATATTGTTGAAAGTGATAAAATGAAAACATATGAACAAATGTTGAAAGAGGCAAGCAAAAGTGTATCTGATATTGGTAAAAAAGAAAGAAGATTAGAGATCCCAAGTTCTAAATCGTTAATTCAAGGTAATAGAACTTACATAACTAATTTTATTGAAATAACCAACAGTATTAGACGTGATCCAAAACATCTTGCAAAATATTTATTCAGAGAATTAGCTAAACCAGGTCATACTGATGGTAATAGATTAATTCTTCAAGGAAAAGTTATGAATAGTCTTATTAGAAAAAAAGTTGATGACTACATAAAAGAGTTTGTTTATTGTAAAGAATGTAATAGACCTGATACACGCTTAGAAAAAGAAGGTAGAATTATTTTTTTGAAATGTGAAGCTTGTGGAGCAAAACAAGTTATGAGGCGAATTTAAGGCTTATAAGTATAAAACTCGAAAATATAACAATTCAGAGGTGATTTTTTGACTAATAAACCTGAAAAACCTGAAAAATTAGCATTTCCAACTGCACCTATAGTTAGGCTCATGAAGCAAAATCTCGATAAGGATAAACTAATTAAAAAAGAAGTAAAAGATGGAATGAACAAGTGGTTAACGAAAATGTGTGTGGCTGTGACCAAAAAAATGAATGAGAAACCATATACTACTGTTGACATATCTACTTTCAAAGAAGCAGTTCAAGTATATAATGATCTTGAGCAAATGGAAAAAGAAAAGAAAAGAGTTGTTGTACATTTGGAAAAAATTAAAGAAGACTGTGATGCTTTGATAAGAGATTTAGATAGAAGATTTAAGGTTTAATTACATTTCTTTATTTGTATTCAAATGTTTTGGTGCAAGACTTATTCAATAAGAGGTGAGTTTGTCGTAGCTATTTGTGATGAATGTTTATTAGGAAAAAAAATTGGAAAGAATGTGAAGATAAACATCAAAAAAGATTTTTATGGTGGAGAATTGGTTGATGAAGAGAAAGTTTTTGAATTGATTAAAAAATCATCCATATGCAACCTATTAGGTAAAGAAACCATAAAAATTGCTATTGAAAAAAAGTTTATTACAAAAGAAAATATTATCTTAATAGATGACATTCCACATGCCCAACTTATCAAGTAGAAAAGCACAATTCTTTATACTCACAACTGTTGTTATTGTTGGAGTTTTTTACAGTTTAAGCAAGTCGATTAACCCTTATTCATTTATAGATACTTCAAGAGCAGCATATGGTGGGGAAATATTATTTTTTGATAATGTTAGAGATAAGGCAGTAAAAACTGTTAGAATAAGTGATTCTTCTAACTTTCTTAATAATTTACAAACATACAAAAATTATATCGAAGGCTTGGCAGTTAAAAAAGGGTATAATTTAGAATTTTATTATGCCAATGCTACGGATGATGTTGAAATAAATATGATCCTAACTTCTCAAAAATATACTTTGAGATCAAATTTTACTGTTTCTAGACCTTAAAAAAGGTAAAAACTCTTCCCGTACTTTTTTTATGGAACAATGCAATCTTTTAGAAAGTTCAATCAACTTTTCTTTATCTTCTTTTCTTCTAAACTTTGTTCTTCCTAAGAATTTTATTTTATCAGGATATTCATATCTTGAAAATTTTCTATACATTTCTTTCTTTGACAAAGCAACTCCTGCAGTCATTAAATCAATAAAATATTTCTGTAGTTTCCAATATTGTCTATTACGAATTCTTTGTCTAAAAAGATCTGCCCTTGACAACATCTCGTATGCTTTTGCGATTTCTTCAGGTTTCTCATATTCATTAATGATGTTCTGTTCTATCCACAGAAAAATCTCATCAGGATTTTTATGAACATTTTGAATTGATAGTTTTGCTCCCAAGGCAGATTTAGTTTTAAAAATTATTTTGATAACATCAAAAATACTAATTTCTCTTTCTCTAAATCCCAAACTTTCCAAGTGACTTGATTTTATTTCCATATTTTCTCTAGCCAAACTTTCCAAGTCATTAATTGCTGAACGCAAGTCACCTTCTGATCTTTTGGCCAGTTGTCTTAAAACTTCCTTACCACATTTCAATCCTTCTTTTTGACATATAAAATCTAATTTCTTGATGATATCCCAGTAAAAAACTTTACCAAATTTAATTAACGTGCAGTAAGAACGAAGTGAACGTAATCTCTTATTATATGGATCATTGGCTGTCATTACAATAGGATAACGAGATTCTTTTATGATCTTTATAATTTCTCCTGATCCACCTCTATCTTCTCTTCCTGCCAATCCATCAATTTCGTCTATTAAAAATAATTTGCTCTTCTTGAAAAGAGACATTTGTTTCATTGATTGACCTAAAAGTTCTCTTATTTGTGATGCCGTCCTATAATCACTAGCATTTAATTCAATAATTTCAAGAT
>JAEOTG010000322.1 GCA_016839985.1 Candidatus Heimdallarchaeota archaeon
AAAAGGTACGAGAACAAGAATTTACACTTTAATGGCAATTATCCAACAAATCTTTACTGCATTTGGTGGTATAGCAGGTTATTTCATTTTCAAATATGTAGGTGATAGATACGAAGTATCTGTTATAATGCCAGTAATTCGAATTTGTGCAGTTGTAATTATGGTAGCCTCTTCAGCAGGTTTCTTCATTCATGATAAGAGATCACTTCAAGTGAAAATTGATGAAGAAGAAACAGCTGAAAGCATTGAGGAAAAACGTAAAAACGAATTAATACTCCAAAAGTTAAGAAGCTGTAAAACATTCAAAGAGAAAATTCGTTTCTATAGAACACCTATTCTTATTGTTTTAGCAGATTTCTTGATTGCATTCGGAGCTGGTATTTCCATTCCATTTCTCCCTAGGTATTTTGAAGATCCTACTGGAAGTTATGGAATAAGAATCTCAGAATTAACTCTAATTTTTACAACTGCTCCATTATTGACCGCATTCATCTCTGCGTTTGCGCTATATTTTGGAAAGAAAATAGGTAGAGCTAGAGCTATCTTTTGGATTGAACTTCTTGCAGTTGGTTTATTGTTCTGCTTCATTATTTTTCCCCCACTGTCAATAGTCCTTGTAATATATATCCTTCGACAAGCATTCATGAATGCAGGATGGCCTTTAATCAATGCAATAGTAATGGATTTGCTACCTTCAAATCAAAGAGCAACGTTCAGTGCTATTGATTCTTTAGCATTCACAGCATTTAATAGCATAAGTCAACCTATTGGTGTTACAATATTGGATAGTAATGATTACTACTCAGGATTTCGTTTTGCATTTCTTACAACAGGACTAATTTATTTTGTTGGTGTTGTAACGTTGTTGTTTATTAAGGAAGGAAGCTTTGAAACTGAAGATATCGAAGGAATAACTGATACATTGATAACTGAAAAACCAATTTCTACTTCAAAAGAAAAACATACAGATTAGAACCTGATTTAAAGCTTAGAAATCATTTTTGCAAGCTTTAATATGCTAAAGGGTTTTTGAATGAAATGTGTTACTCCAAGCTTTCCTGCTTCTTCTCTTACAGTAGGATCAGCTGTAATGAACAAAATTTTGGATTTTGAGCCTATTTTATGATCTTTAATTTCTCTTAATGTTTCAAGACCTGTTTTTAGAGGCATACGATGGTCTAAAATAATAACATCGGGATATTTTTTTAGCTTCTCAATATCATTAATAGCTTCTAATCCATTTGGTGCAGTTCCTACTATTTTGTGTCCCTCAAGTGCCAAACCTTCCTTGTAGAGGTACTGGATTGTTTCTTCATCATCGATTATATATACAGTTGCCAAAAAATCACCCTAAAGGTAGTTGAACTTTAACAATTGTTCCTTGAGTATAATCATCTGTGACTCTGTTTTCAAAAATTATGTAACCATCATAGACTTCCACAATTACACGAGCTAAATAGAGCCCTAATCCAACGCCTTCTTGAAATCTGCTATCTCCTCTCACTAGTTTCTTAAAGAAAGTAGTTTTTACTTCATCTGAAATTCCTACACCATGATCTGTGAAACGAAATTCAATAAATTCTCCTTCATCCCTTTTTATATTCTCACATTCAATTTCAATTTTTACTGTTTCATCCTTTGTATATTTAATAGCATTGTTTATAATATTTTCAAATACATTTAGGAGAAGATCCCCTGAAATTACATCGGTCTTTTTTGAGCATTCAAGATAGATAGAAACATCACGAGGTTGAGCTAGTTTTGTTTGATTTTCAATCGCACTTTCTAAAATCGGTTTAGCAGATATTGATCTTCGTAATTTTCTTTCTTTTTGAATTTTTGTTAGATGTTGAACTATTTGTAGTATTCTTTCACTCCTTTCCACAGCTTTGATACTTCTATCAACATACTCACTAAATTGTTCTGGATTTTGAGTTTCTAATCCTAGATTTAATAATTCGAGATAGCCATGAACAGATGTGTTGGCATTAAGAAAATCATGTGAAAGAATGTCTAGCAGAACTGATACAAATTCTCTTTCTTCCTCACTTTCAATGTATAGAAAATGATGTTCATAATTAAGAGTGATTTGACTACAAAAAGCAGTGAATAAATCTATATCTTCCGGACTGAATAAATCAGGAATGTCAGAGCAAAGAAGCATAAATCCCGCTGGAATTTTATTGAGAAGTAAAGTTGAAATTACTATAGAATGAGCTGAGTGACAAATGTCAGAACCTTCACTACTCTCTAGATAAGTAATCAGCTCATCTTTCTTTGTTAATTCTTCCATAAAATCTTGAGGAATGAATTTTTCTGAAAGTTCTCCCTTTTGTGCTACAACTTCTCCATCAAGAAAAACCATCCCACATTGAGCATAAAAGATATCCAGAATATCTGTTAATACATTCTTCCAGAAAGAGGAAAGATCTTTGTATCTAGAGAACAAAGCATATCTGTTTAAAGTAGATACCACTAAGGATAGTTTTTTAGTTGCTTCAATATTTGTAAAAAATCCTACAGAACCAATTGGATTTCCACGCTCATCATAAAGAAGTGATCCAACAACTCTGAATGTTGTAGGTTTACCCATACGGTTGATTAATATTAACTCATATGAACTAGCAGGAATATCCTTTTCCAGTCTTGAGCTAGATACTTGGTGGTAAGTTTCCCTCGAACTAGGATGTAGGAAATCTGTTACAGTTTTTGATTTAATTTCATCAAAAGAATATCCTAAGGTTTCACATAGAACATCGTTAATAAAGACTGTATGATCTTCAATATCATCAACCCAATAACCAAGTTCAGAGTGATGTGTTAAGGCATTAAGTAGAGAAGTAACAAGCTCTGGAGTTTGTTCAATGAATGGTTCAGCACTAATGTTATCTCCAACCATAATTCTAGCTGGTTTTCCATTATAGAGAATGTTTTCTCCTGTTACTTGAGCTAAAGAAACAGATCCATCTTTGTTCATGAAACGGATTCTGAACCTGCTTGGAACTTCTCCTCCTTCAGATAAAACCTTCATCCTTCCTTGAATCAAGGATCTATCCTCTTCATGAATCAACTCTAAAATTGAAGATTTTTCCATATCTTCGGGAGAATAGCCAGTTGTTTCATAAAATGACCTATTACACCAAACAATCTTCTGAAGACCCTCAATAATCATTAAGGAAGAGGGCATAGCATTAAATATATCTTCAAATGAAGAAATGGTGGGTTTGTCAGACATTCTCACTTAAAAAATGGAAAAGAAGAATTATAAATTGTTTGTAAGAGGCTAAAGGATTAAGAAAAGAAAAAGAAAAAGAAAAAATTAGATGAAGCTTTCTTTTATGTGCTTATAGAAAACAAAATCCAAATATTTAGAGTTGATGTTTAAAATCTCGCTCTTCCTTTAATCTTCTACCCTTTAATCCTTGACGTAAAATAAAAAATCCTATAGAAACAGCAATAATTATTAGTAAAATAGGGACAAATACTATCTCAATCATATCTCCTATCACAAACACATAAAATATCAATGAACCTAAAGCAGGTAAGAATATCAACGCGAAAATTCCAACATAAATTTGCCTTTTCCATACTCCCATCATCATACATT
>JAEOTG010000323.1 GCA_016839985.1 Candidatus Heimdallarchaeota archaeon
CAAAAAGAGAAATAATTGAATTTACAGAGCTTGAAAATGATGTAGTTCAAGAAAGCTTGATGATTTTGGATAAAACTCTCTATTTAGTAAGAAAGTCTGTTACAACAAGTTCCTTTGTTCCAAAGCATTTTATTCCTAATGTTTATGATATCTCTTCAAGATATCTCCCATCTGGGAATCTACCTTCATACGAAGAAAGTCAAAAACACATACTTCTTAGGACAATTCAGTGTTTAGGTCCTGTATCTCTTATTGAACTCACTCATGTTTTAGGTTTCAGATATAGTGATATTGAGAGAATGATAAAAGAGCTGATTAAGAAAGAAAAAATAATCGAAAAGAAGCTTACTGAAAGAGAAACCAACTATTATATGACTGATGAGAGATACACTGAAATATCGAAAATCAAACAAGATTTTATTTATTCTGCATTGAGAGAGGAAGAGAAAGTAAAAATTATCCCCAGGGATGATCCATTTACAAAACTTGGTTTAAGAATCCATTTGAGAGATATATATGGAGAAGGTCACATAGATCCAATACTTCTAGATGGAAAAACCATTGGTTCAATAGAATACAAACTGTATAAAGGACAATATCTTCAGATTTATGACCTGAAGTTAAATGATGATATACTATATTCTTCACAGATTCTACAAAAGATATCGATTGAATTAATAAACTACGTTCGTCGTGTTCACAAAGTCCTCAGTCTGCAGATTGAAGATATTAATGGCAAATCAGTTTTATCAAAATCAAACAAATTTGTCACCGATTATTTTATAAAAACAGGTTTCAAATTAATAAAAGATACTTTAGTTGGTGGAGATACAGTCTCAAGAGTTTTTCAAAAAAACATCATAAACAATTTGGTTATGGATAAACTCTGGTTAAAGAAACAAAGTCCTAGTTTGAATACAGAGATTCTATTAGCTTTAATCAATCATCTTGGATTTGTTAGTATTAATGAGATACTTTCAAGATTCCCGGAAAATATCACAACTGTAACAGTTTATCTGATAAATAAACTCCTTGAAGAAAGATCATTAATTCTCCAAGATAGTATTCTCTATTCTCTTTCTTTTGCTCGATACAGAAAAAGCGGTCTTCGTAGAAGAAGGAAAATAAGTTCTAAACATCAGGACCTCTTCAAAAATATACAGAAGGATATCACAAATATTCAAGATTTAAGTAATAGGTGGAATGATGCTAGTATTAGCCTTAAACCATCTTTAGCTGTTTTAGAAAACAATCTTTTAATCAGTGTCAAATCTATAGACAACTTCCTTAACCCAATAGATTACCAAGATATTAATTCATTCATTCCTGAATTAGAGGAAGACATAATTCAGATTAAGCAGAATTACATTTATGATATAGTGCAGAGTTTGGGAATTGCTACTGAAGAGCAGATTGCAGAAAGAGGTGTAATTGCTGGAGTTTTATCTAAAGTTAGAGTAAGGGAGATACTTTCAATATTAGTTGAAAATGAAAGAATTTTGGGAGGAAGGTTTATTGAAAATGATTTACAATTCTATTATCTTACAAAACATAACTATGATGAGCTTGTAATGCTTGCAAAAAAAGAAGAAAGCAAAGTTGAATATTCATCTAAGGAAGAAAGAGAAAGATTCTATCTGATTCATCCATCTGATGTTGCTAATATTATTTTAAAACAAGATTATCCTGATAATTTTGATATGTCAAATGATAACTATACAGTAGTTCTGAATCAAAAACTTGTAGCTCAATGTAAAATAGATGTTTCTGATGAAAAAAGAATTGTTGTTAAAAATCTTAATCTTGTTCCAGGATTAGAATCTGAAACAGCATATAATTACATAGTAAATGCAATTGAAACCATTCCCACTTTTTCCGCTAGAGAAATTGAAGCCATAATTATAAAGAAAATAAATAATATCCCAACTAATTCCTTGGTGATCTAAATGTCCCTTGAACACATAACACTCAATCTTGAACAATTGAGTCTCTATCTTGCTGAAAAACAAAACCTATCACATAAGTATAAAGGGATAAATTATAGTCATTCAATCTCTATAATTAACAATATTGTTTTGTTTCAAGATCAAGAATCACTTTATGTAAGAATGAGAACATTCTCACCAGCTCTTATTCATTCGCTTGTTAAAAACAAACATTTAGTGCATGCTCCTTTCAAATCTGGAAAACTAGCATATGTTGGAAAAGAACTCTTAACAAGTCATTATTATATGAATTTAAAAGAAAACATAGAATACAAAAAACCTGATTCAAGAGCAGTATTGGAATTTATTAAAGACCAAGGAACAGCAACTCGACAGAAGATTATTGAAACCTTTAAACTTTCGAAAGATGAAGTTATGGATATTCTTTCTGAGCTTAGAGTGAACTTTCAAATATTCATGTTTTATGATGGTGCTACTTGGACTATTAACCATGTGGATTTATTGTTAGATGAATCTCCAGTTAGTAAAGCTTCTGCAACTACTGAATTAATTTTCAAGCTGATTAAAAGTTATGGTCCTATTACAGTTCCTCAGATAATGCATATTCTTCAGATGTCTGGAGGTAGGGTAAGTACAAGTATTATTGAGTTGTTTGAAAACAAGAAAATAATAAGAGGATATTTCATAGAAAACTCCAGTTATGAATCATTCTTAGCAGCTGATGAGCTGGAATATCTTAAGGAGTTCATCAACAAATATTCAAGAGAAAGTAAGAAAGAATTAGAGATTTTACCATTAACTGACCCATTAGCTGAATATTGGGCATCTGCAGATTTCTTAAATCTGGGAGAAATTCATCAAGAAATTCTTCTATCTGAAGGAAAACCAATATGTTCTTTTGATTATAAGATAATAGGGGATAATCTCCATATTCAAAATCTAATAAAATCTTCTGAATACTCAAGTTATGAAGATGCTGCAAGAACTAAAATTCAAGAATTCTCTGAAAACAAAGGTAAAATTCTTGTTTTCCCAGAATTACAGTCAGAAGTTCTAGAAAATCAATCAAGAGATTTTGCTCAAATTCTAACTCAAAGAGGATATTTAGCAAGATCAGATGGATTAGTTTACCATATCTCAAAATTTGCAAAAAGAGAAGGTAGTGACAAACTAATATCTTATAGTGAAGTGTTTGAACTTCTCATAAGCATTCAATCCTTGGTAAAAACAAAACTATTCAGTTCTAAAGCTGAAATTGTAAAAGGATTGTCTAATCTGGGAATTCCAATTTCACTCTCCTCTTTACTTATTCGTATAGAAACAGGAAAAGAATATTTGGTTAATGAAATGATTATTAACAAACAACTAGTATCAGGTAAATTTGGAGCATTTTCTAGAGGTATAATCCCATCTGAAGATTACAATATATTTTCAAAATTAAGTATTTCAAAGAAAGTTGGAGTATTAGAAGAAAAGACTCTCAATGTTATTAAACAGAAAGAAAAGGTAGATTTTAAACAATTGAAAGCTGCTATTAACCTCTCTGATAGAGTATTGTTATCTACATTACTTCGTCTTGAAACAGCACATGAGATAGTTCAATCAAAATCAATATCAAACCAGACAATTTGGATGCCTGTTTCTAAGTTTATGAGTGGAATTAAAGCAATTGAGAAAGAATCTCAAAGAGAAGCTTGGATAGATGTTCTCTATAGATTCTTATCGTCCAATCTACCTCTATCTGTTAATCAAATAGCAAATATTACGGGTTTATCAAATACACAGATTGAGGTCTATCTTAAAGAATTAATTGCATCCAAAGGAGTTAGATCTGGACGCTTCATTGAAGAAGAGAATGAGGTTCAATTCACAACTAAAGAAATTGAAGAATTAATTGCTGGATACATATATCAAAGAGATGAATTGGAAGCACAAAAAGAATCGATATCAATGATTTACATTCCTCGAAACGATCCTTTACTTATACTGTACAAAAATTACCTATTAAAGAGATTCAAACTTAAATCTCTCTTTCTAAGAGCCTTACCAACAGATTATGCAGAATTGATTCTAATGAATGGCATTCCCGTTGCAGCTTTACATTTCAAAAAACAAGATAAGATAGAGTATGTGAACAATGTTGAAATTTTACCTGAATATAATGACTCTCACTCTCTCATGCTGGTATTTAGTGCTATACAAGAATACCTAAACAAAACAAAAGATAAAGGAAAACGCCAATTAAGAATAAAGCAGATAAACGGTGTTTTACTCCATTCAGAAGCAGGAAGAAAGTATCTTTCTCTAATTAAGGATATGCAACTTGATTTTCTTATCCAGCCTTAGTGCTTTCCAAGGGAATCTTTTTTACTTAAGAAATAAATTTTCATTTATGAAAAGATC
>JAEOTG010000324.1 GCA_016839985.1 Candidatus Heimdallarchaeota archaeon
AACGCATAGAAACACATATTCCAGCAGAAATCTGAAATAGTATTATATCAATTCTTCCTAGTGTATCAGGGAAAAACATTGAATTTACATTTCCTAACATCAAAGAAATAGCAGTTCCTAAAACAAACATTACTCCATACCCTAATTCACCTTTCAGTGTTACGTTGTTTCCTCCAAGGACATCTAAGAGAAGTATTATTATACCAAGAACTAACCAAAGAGAAAATACAAAAATATTCAAAGTAATTGCAGATTGAACGACAATCAAAATTGTAGCTAAAGCACCAAATAAATGGTGTGCATATGCAATGATGTTAGAACTTGGATCAGTAATTATTGTCTGTTTCCAATCTTCAACATAAACTTTGTCTCGAATTCTCATCTTGTTCTCTCCAAAGCTTCTTGTAACACTCGTTGAGTTGGTGAATATTTCTTCATAAGTCTATATAGGGAAAGGATAATGTTATCATCATAACCTAACATCTCAATGTAATCTCCCCCTATTGCATACAAAGCATTTCTAACTTCTTTTTCTCTTATTTTATATTCATCTTTCACTAAACTAGGAAAAACATGACTGAGGATTTCTCTATAATTCATGTCTTGTGTTTTGCCGATTACCCAATTCGGCGATGATAAAATATTGAACCCCATAGTTGAGAAATTTACAAAAATTACTCTTCTCCCCATAGATTGTAATAAGTGAATGCCTTTCAGCTTCTTTCGTATATCACCTTCAAGATCTGAAAATATAATTGTTATTGAATGAAGTAGTTGGTTAGATTTAGTGAACTTTACTGCACTTAGAAAATTACTTTGAACCCCAACAGCTTCTATATCGTAAAGATTAAGCATCAATCTTAACTCATTTCTACCTACTTGTGGAACAATGAAACGTTTAACCATATCTGAGTATCCTATTACAGCAAGATCATGATTTGTTCCTTTTATTAATGTAGAAAGCTCAACAATTGATGATAAAGCGTATTCAAATTTAGGACCAAACATTGTGCTTCCAAGGTCTAAGTAAATTAGAAAATGAAGATTTCGTTCATCTTCATACTCTTTAGTTACAAGTTTATCATGTCTAGCTGTAGCATACCATTCAATGTGTTTGAGTTCATCACCAGGAAGATAATCCCTTAGAGCAAAAAACTCATCACCTCTTCCCTTAATTCTTTTCGCAAATTCATGTACCATTTTCAAGAGTAATTCTTTTTTAGTTTTCCAGGGTATATTTATTCTAGGTCTCTGTGGAAGGATTTTGATGTTAATCAACTTCATTAGAATTTGTTTGTTTATGAAAAGAAATTGAAAGGGTCCAAGAGAAATTTCTATGGGCCCAATTGTGCCATTTCCTCTTCTTACTGCAAGAAGGATCCACACTATTCTTGTTTCTTGTTCAGGATTAAGTTTTATATACAGAGTTTCGGGAATGTCAATACTCTTAAAGTGATAAGAAAAATCCAATTTGACTTTGACACGAAGTTTCTTCTTAGAATGATTATTAACCACTGCTGATACTGCCAATAATCCTCTACTTCTCAGATACTCTTTTGAAACAGTTATTTCTGCATCAAACTTGAGATTTTGTGAGATTAGGAAATTAACAAATGTTGAAGAGATTACGACTAAGAACAGAATCCCAGGAATTATAATCATATAATTATCCATAGCTAATCCTGTTATGACAAAAGTACTCCCTAGCAGTATGAATGCTTTACCACTTTTTGTTAATTCAAAGTGTTTCTCTTCTTTCATTTATTTACATCCTTCGATAAAGGAATTCAGATAACTACTTCTACTTCCGATAGTATGTTTTGAATTATTTCACTTACTCTTATTTGTTCAATTTCAGCTTCTGGAGAGAGAATTAGTCTGTGGTTCATTATTGGAAAGAATATTGATTTAATATCATCAGGTTCAACAAAGTCTCTTCCACGAATTGCTGCTATTGATCTACTCAAAGTTAGAAGCGCAATAGATCCTCTTGGACTTGCTCCAAGAGCTAGGGAAGGTATTGTTCTAGTTGTGGTAACTAATTTCGCAATATATTCCAAAATTTGATTGCTTACCACTACACTTTTTTCAGCTTCAGCAGCTAGTTTCAAAATAGTATCTTTTTTAGTAACTGAATCTACATCTGCAAACATCTTTTCTCTTTTCATTACTAGCATATCTATTTCACCATCTGTAGTTGGTGGATATACCGGTATCTTAACCAAAAAGCGGTCTATTTGTGCTTCGGGTAAAGGATAGACTCCTGTAGATTCAATTGGATTTTGTGTTGCAATCACCATAAAGGGTTTAGGAAGTTTGTAAGTTTTTTTCCCAGAAGATACTTGTTTTTCTTGCATAGCTTCTAATAATGCTGATTGTGTTTTTGGAGGACTTCTGTTGATTTCATCTGTAAGAAGTATATTGGTAAAAACTGGTCCTTCAATAAATGTAAAAGAACTTGTTTCTCTATCGTATATATTACCACCAGTAATATCAGCTGGCATTAAATCGCTGGTAAATTGAATTCTTTTGAAATCCATTTTAATTACTTCTGCTAAAGTGCTTGCCATAAGTGTTTTAGCTATACCAGGTACTCCTTCGAGTAATACATGCCCCCCACTAAGAAGTGAAGCAAATAGAAGTTCCATCACTCCTTCATTTCCTACTATTCTTTTTTGCATTTCTTCCATTATTTTCTCAAAAATATCTTTAGCTTCTTGTACTTGTGTCATAATAATTTACCTCTTTTTTGAATTTCTTCTAGCTTAAAGAAAAGGGACAGAAACGTTTCATTATCTAGTTTCTTTCGTAGAGCTTGTTCCAGAAGCTCTTTTTCTTCAGATGTGATTAGACTTGCAGGTATATATCTCAACTTCTCTTCAAGATAAAAATTGTAAGCGTGATTAGGATATAATTCATATTGGAAATACAAACTTGAGAGATATTTCTCTTCTACTGTTGGTTTTACAGGAGAACCAAATGTTTCATAGAGCTCTCTTTTTCTACTCCAAATTCTATCTGATAAAAATTGTTTGTATGTTTCTTTTGTGGTACCAAAAATGTCAGAGAATCTTGGAGATAAATAATATAGAAAGAGAATAATCAGAACCATCAAAAATACAAATAATTTCGTTTTTGTTAACAAAATAATTGTTCCATATGATTGATTAATAATACCATCAGTTGAAGCAAAAGGCCATCTCTTATGACTTTCCTCAAAACATACTAGTTTTTCATACCCTGATGAATAATAATTAAGAACATAAAGAGCTAGCTCTATGTTATCGAAGTCTTTTTCATATAGTTCATTGGTTAAAAATGAAAGCGACGATACAATTATAACAGCACCTAAACCTCTTCTTAATGCAGAAGCAATTTTTATTTGACTTGTTGGTTCTCCTGTTTCGCTCCAAATGCCATCATCATCTCCATCTATAAATGCAGTATTTTGTGTAGATACTGCGAATAATTCACGTTGATGATTACTTTCTGTAACATAGGTTATTGGATGAGCTCTAGCTAAGCAGAGAGTAGAGTTCACAATAAAAGGTGAATCCACTAGTATTATTTCAGGTGATTTGTAGTAAGATTCTGTTTCTAGAATGTACGATGAGGAAATATAGACACCAAAATACCTAGCTAACTCAATTGTTGATCTACTTCCCGTTAATAGCAAAAGAATTCCCCCTTGAGCTACAAAGGCATCAATTTCGATTTTTTCTGTTTCTTGATAGGATTTTGAACCACCTGTAATCACTAAAATTGAAGATTCAGGTAAATTTCTGACAGGATTGATCGATAAAATAGTTCTTGTTGTGGAATATCCTGCTTGAAGCAATAGATCATTGAAGATAGATAAACCTCCAGGCCCAGTATCTTTAACTGAAAAAGGTGGTTTAGAACTAGTAACATTGAAACTCAAAGGTAGAGTGATAAGAATGAAAATCAATAATACTTGTATGACCATTTTAAACATAGGTGAATATCTTTGTGAGAAAATGGTTTTGAATCTTGTCATTTTTTATCACTTAATTGCTTTTTCTCCACAATCTCAATATCTGATTTCGAATCACTCAAACTCTTTATTTTTTGTAGTTTTTGAATGAAAGTGTTCAAATCCTGATATTCCATCTTTGCAAGCTTGTATCTAGCAAGGTAAAAGACTTTGATAATCCAGTCAAGATGAGTGCTGATTTCTGGAAGTTCTAGTGAGTTTGAAAATTCTTTTGGAGTAAGATGAGAATCTCTACTAACACCCAGTATTCTTTTCATGTTGCCATCCAATTGATGAAAACCATAAACTATTCCCTCAGTAAACTTTCCTTGCTTTAGAAAATCATTAAGAACTTCAATAAGTGTTCTTATTTCCGTTACTAATTTTTCTCTTCTTGAACGCACAGCACCACTTGTATATGGTGTTTGTTGCTGAACAATTTGAGTCTCCTTTTTCCGTCTCCATAGGAGTAGACCGATTAAAATCATGAACAAAACCGAAATTACAATAGGGATTATTTGTGTAGGAATAAAAGGTTCTCTGCCAGTATCAATACCTCCACCATTTGGTTGTGAAGGAGTATCTGTGGGGAAAGTTGGACCTGTTGTTGTTGGCGTTGTAGGAAGAGATGGAGTGGTTTCAGGAGGTATGGTACTGATAGTTATAAGTGTGCTAATGGGTACATCATCAAGGCTGACATATTTTTGTTGTGCGCTATTAGCAAAAATAAATGCAATAATACACACAATAATGATGATAATTTTCACATTGAAAAATTTCTTAATTTTCCCTGACACTTTTCTCCTCTCTGTTAACTTCTTCTATGATTTTAGAGCTTTGTTTTAGAAATGCATAAACTTTGCATATAGGCCAAAATTCTCTCATACATATTTGATATTTATGACTTGCAGTCACATATCCAAGATATGCACATTCTCCACCTTCGAAATATGTACATGTTTTTGAACGAGTTGTTCTCAATACTCTTTCTACTTTTTGATTCAAATAGACTAAAGAAAGCTTACTAAATTGTTCTTCTTCTTCTAAAGAAGGTAATTCCAAATCAAATATTGTTTTAACAGATATGGGGATTTCTGGTAAAATTAGAGGTGAGAAAGAAACTTTAGCACCTCTCTTTACTATTCTTACTTTTATAATTAATTTTCCAGTTTGGACACCTAAATATCCTCCTAAAGCACTAAAAATCATAAATGAAAAAGCAAAAACCATTACATATCCATAATAGATAAAATTCGAAAGAATTGCAGCTCTTACATTACCAAATGAGGTAAAAAGCAATTCTTGAGATAAATGTAAAAGAATAAAGAGTGTAAAAGTTATAACAGAGGATATTAAAACCAAGTCCTGTGCTTCATCTTTCCAGAAATAAGATGTTACTATTCCAGCTACAATAAAGGGAAGAATTATAGTTAATATATATATAGTAACTAGAGCTTCAGCTGTATAAGATTCTACAAGGAAAACAAAAACAAAAGGCAGAACTAATATCTGATCTGGAGACCATGTAAGTGTAGAAATCATGAATAAGTCATCAATGAAAAACAATAATGTTCCAAACAATATTGACAAACTAAAGCTAATTGCAAGATACACTGAACCTCTGAGAATTAGAGCAGTGATATATTCTCTTTTTCCTCTTTTTTGTAGATGAGGAAAGAAAAATCTGTAAAGGAGAAACCTAAAATCTATTTTAAATGGAGGTTCTTTCTTGGTTTTAGGTTTTGTTTCATCAGGAGGAACATATCGATCTCTTTCTATCATAATTAACACCTATGTAATAATTAATCTTGACCCCTTGATAGTTTTTTTAAGAAAATAAAACGAAGCAATGGAAATTAACAGCACACAACTTAATCCTACTCAACCAAAAAAAATCTGAACTATTGATATAATCATTAACACTGCAAATATAGAAACATATAATGATGTAATAATTATTGAAATTGCGATTACTGATATAATACTCATTGAACTAATCATTGATTTTACTTTATTTCCTTCAAATGCATACCATACTATAGCTGTGAATATTGAAAATATAACAGCAAGGAGAAATATTGTTTGTCCTAAAGAGTTTATATCGTTGCTAACTGATAAGAATGCAAAGATAAAACTGATGAACATTCCAGCCCCTATTATGCGTGTAAATCCCACAGCAACACTTACATAAAAGGGAGGAGAAGAGGAAGTCATTTTATCGTAAAGTGTGGGAACTTTAATTCCACAAGACCAACATATTCTTGTAAATGCAGGAAGGATTTGGTTACAATTTGCACATTGAATTTTAGGGTATGACCAGCAATTCAAACAAAATTCTCCATTATAAGTATAGTTTCGGCATTCAGGGCATAAAATATAATGTGTTGAATCACTATACAACAGACGAATATTTCTTTTTTTCTGAAGAGTTTCAGATAGATTGTTCTTGTTTCTCATTTTTTCAACACAATTTTCAGAGGAATGATCTGTATAGCAGGTTTGACAATAAGATGGGATGTGTAATAAAATCCATATTAAGAAAACTAAGAACAAAGCATAAGATGTGTAACGCAAAATACTCAGAATTAGATTACTTGTACTACTAGAAACAATTACCACAGAATAATAATTCCATAACCCATGAAAGCATACTGCTAAAAGGAAGAAAACTCCGAATATTACAGATCTTATTATCATACTGTATTTCTTCCTAGACTTAAAAAACCAAGCAAGTCCAAATGATGCAATTATAGTTGTTACTATATGAAGAGGGTAAATACTTCTCCCTAGAATTAGTTCAGAAACATCTTGTCCTGTTGGATTAGCAGAAAAAGACAGAAATTGCTCAAAAAGATCAAACCAAGCACCAAAAAAAGCTCCAAATATTAATATAATTCTGAACGAGGGAGTAAGCCTTGTATGTATTTTTTTCTGTTTTACTGTTAACTGAGTATAATTTCCTAGTAGAATTATAATTGGGAATATTTTCACAAACTCTTCAATAACAGGAATCACAAACACGTAAAGAATATCAAAAACAAATCCACCTACTGTAGGGACTAAACCAAACTCTCTAAGTAATGTAAAAAAAACACTAATCAATGTAAAAGACTTATTCTCAATTAATACAGCGAAGTAAGCTGTCAATATTCCCATAATAAGCAAAAGAGAAAAAATCTTCCGTAGTAGTGATTTTTCAACATCAGTAGCTGTTATTGAGAAAACTAGGTAAAATGAAGAAACCCAGAAAAAAAAGGAAACAACCATAATCAAAATAATGATTATATTGCGATAGGTTGAATTTTCATAATAATCAAACAAAATTGGTACAAAATAAAACGCAGCAATAAAAACTCCAAGTATTATGAATTTTAAAAGTGAAGGTAAGCTGAAGATTCTCCTATAAAGTAGATTGTTGGAAATTAATAAAGGAGGGATTTCTTCATCAGAGCTTTTATGTGATAAATTGATCATATTTATCTACTCTTTAAAACTAATTATGATTTACTTTAATATAAATAATAATGTCTCGAACCTTTATTGAGAATAAAGTATAAAGCACTTAAAACATTTGGCTTTTTTAGATTTTAATGGAAAATCTACTTTGATTTAAAAAAGAGAGAGATGGATTCTTGAATTCCGTTCAATTATTTATTCTATTAATGCAGCTTCAGTAATGTCTCCAATAGCTTTAAACAATCCAATGAAGAAAATCAACAAACCAACAACTAATCCAATAAACCATATATAAGACATGGCAGACGCGTCAAGAGCGATAAAGCCTAATTCTGCAATTCCATTATTAAGTAAAGCACCAAAGGAGATCAAAGCAACAATTAAGGGTATTAAACCAATAAATAAGAATAGAACTGAGACCTTCAATGCTTGTAATATGCTTACCAATTTTTATCCTCCGAATACATTTAACTACTTTATAGTTTCAATTCTTTTAAATTTTATTTTAATATCTAAAGGATTAAACAAAAATGCTTGACTGAATAATTCATCCTTGATTTTCAGTCAGTTTCTTCACTTTTTCTTTTATTTCTTCAATTCTGCTTTTCGATCCAGCTAATTGATAATTTTGTAAAGCATCTGTATAATATTTCAATGCCATTTCAGGCTTTTCATCTTCAACAAAAAGTGCGTTGTAATATGCTAAATGAGCTTTAATTATAGGTTCATCTGATCCTTTCTCGTCTATTAGGTCAACAGCTTTTTTCAAAAATAATTTTCTTCCAGAAATTTTCTTTTCAGCTGCAGCTCTTGAGATATATGATTTAGCTTTGCAGTCCAGTTCATCTGCTTTATTGTTCAATCTTTGATATGCCATAGCTGCTCGCTCAAAATATGAACCGGCTTCTACGAATTTTTTCTCTTTCATTAATTTTCTAGCAACAACCCTCAAAATCTTCGCTTGTTTATCAAAAACCCTCTGATACTCTGTAACCATACCTAAACGGTGATAAAATCCTCCAGACCTTCCTAAATAATTAGCTGCTTCAAGTGCCTTGTCAAATTTAATAGAATCGAAACCTAGATATTCATAATATAATGCTTTAGCTATATCTAGTTGTTTTTTGTTTTTTTGTTCTTCGAAGAGCTCAATAGCCTTTTGTGCAAAATCAGCTGCTTCTTGAAAGTTCTGTTCTTGAGCTGCAATTCTTGCCTTTCCTAATTGCTCGTTTGCTTTCTCTGCAATAGATTTTTTTATTCCTTTGAACAAGAAACACACCTTACTAGTTACTTTGAGTTTTGTTATTCTTTTGAAATGGTTTACCTAAACATACTGAATTTGGGTTCATAATAAATTTGTTGTTAGTTTCTTATTTGAATAATCTTCTTTCATCTTCAAATTGAAGTTCTTCTATTTTTGAAACTTGCGAACGTTGTCTGAAACCTTTTACTATGACTACTGGTGTCATTTCATTAGCTTGACCCATGACAAGTTCTGCAGCATAACAAACTTCATCTGCTAATGCGATAATTGTTGATTTTAGTTTGTATCCAAAAATATCCTCTCTCCCTATTGCATCATCTATTACAGAGAAATTGAAAGAACCTATTGCAATATTTATAGCTCCCCTTCGAAGAGCTCTTCCATGAGTATCAGATATAAGAACAGATAGGTCTTTTCCAAATGATCTCTTAAGTTTTTTACCTATTTTTGATGCAGATTTAACTGAATCTTCAGGGAGTGTAACAGCACAATTTGGCTGTGAATTGGATTGGTCTACTGCTGAGTTAGCACATATCCATCCATGAACAGTTTTTGTAATTATAATATTATTTTTAACTTTTAGAATTTGAGAGGCTTCTTGTAGAACTAATTCAACAAGTGAAGGATCTTTACCTGTCTTTCTTGCTATAAATTCTGATATTGGTGAAGGTGAGAGAGAGGGTAAGTAA
>JAEOTG010000325.1 GCA_016839985.1 Candidatus Heimdallarchaeota archaeon
AGATTGAGAAATTTCAGGATCTTTCAGGGCTTCACTACACAAGAATAAAGCTTTCTCAAGGTTGCCTTTTGTATGCTCTAAATCAGCTATGTTTGAGATTAGTGAAGCAATAGATTCTTTATTTCCTATTTTTTCTGCAAGAATCATTGCTTTGTTATAGTATTCGTAGGAATCTTCTAGATATCCCTTAAATCTATATAAACCTCCCAACATTGTGTAGCAATCTAGTCTTTGTGTATCCATGTTTAGTGCTTCAGATAATTCCTTATAGATCTCTAACCAACCAGAATAAGTAAGATTCCCAGTTCGAAATTCTCTATACGCAAGATCACTTACAACTTGCATTGTCAATAGTGGATATTCATGGATAAGAACTTCATCAAAAAGAATTTCTTTGAAAACTCTCGCATGTTTCTGAAAAGCTGAAACATCCGAATTTATAATAGCTATTTCCAAAGATAGAATAGTTGAGAAGAATTTGTGAACTTTAGAATCTGTTTTTTTAATATCAATTAGAATTGCCAAAGAACTTGCTATTAATGATGAAACAACAGCTTTTTCTCCTACAAGTTTCGCTGATTTTAAACGGAAGAACATAGCTTCAAAATTATCTTCAGGAATTGGAAATGTCAACACTTTCGAATATTGTGAGAGTAGAAAATATCCAACCATTGATACTTGAGTGTATACAATCCTATAGTGTTCTGGAGTATCTTTTGCATGAGCTAAATCGTCAGATGCATTAACTATAGATTGAAAGAAAGTATCATTTAATTCTTGATATTTCTTGAAAACAGGGAAAAACCTTTCAAAATCCTCAAGCATATATTGCTCATATCGAGAGAATTCATTAGGTATATCTAATTCCTCTGATTTCAAAATATTTCACAGTACATTTTTCTCTAATTTCTCTATTAAAGATTATGATATGATTTTGCCATATAGTCATATTATTTTTTTTTAGGTTTAAATACAGACTTTTAATAAGAATGTTGTATCGATTGGACAATCCATGGACTTTGTGGACCTTATCAGTTATTGATTTAGGTCAAGGCATGGGACCACTAACCTATCGATATCAACAAAGAAGGAGAAGAAGAAAGAGGAAAAAACTCTAAGCGATCTGTAAACACTCTGTGAGTGTGGACGGGGTAGGAGGATATGTGATTTATCCCTTAGAATGAGTAAGCTCAACAAGTCAGTCATCTTGTTGATACTATGATGATTTCTATAAACGCACCCATAACATGACTGTATGATACAATAAAATCATTAATGTTCCACATGTTATTTCCCATATTACTCTTTCTTTTTTTCTATTTCTTCTTTCACATTTGACCTGAGTTTTTTCCAGTACTGATAATAATCGTTCTTACTTAGTAATTCTTTGTAAAAAGTTATCGAGATTTTGTCATTTTCAAAAGCTGTGTAAAATTCTTCTTTTACGGGAGACTTATCAAATCGTATTTTCCTTTGAGCTTCTAAGAGAATAGGATCTTGATTTCTTATCATGCTGAAAGTACGTAACTTTCTTCCTAAATTTTCTTTCAAAACTTCCTCCCAGTTTAAACTTCGCAAAAAGTGATGGTCTATAAGAACCTCCTCTGCATTATCAACAACTCTTCCAAGGTATTCAAAAGATTTCTCAAATTCCTCTTTTGTTTTCGAGAGATAAAATGGAAATCCATCTACAACAACTAAGTCAGGTGTGTTTTGTACTATAAACTCTGTTGCTATTTTTGATGAAGGCCCACAAACATCTGATGTGTAGATATATTTGAAATTATCTTCTTCAATCATCGTTTCAAGAACATATACTCTTGATCCTTCAGATCCATGAGGAACAGGAGGTGAAAAAACTATTTTTGTTGAGCCTATTTCATACTCTGAATTATCAGCTTTTGAAAGTTTAAGTTTTTTATTTTTCCATAACCATTTAGCTCTTTTTTGTTGACTAAAATTTAGATATTTATCTGGATCTTTTGCTAGGATTGTAACTTCAGGACTGTAGATTGAATTAAAAACATCTCTATTTGTAAACTCATATTTTCTTTCAATTCCCAATGTAAAGTGATCACCATGATAGTGAGATTGGATTATAACATCTACTAATTCAGCAAATTCTAGTATGAGTTGTCTAGATATCCAAGAAGCTGCGATTTCAATGGGCAAGGGACGTAATCCGAATCTTATAGGACCCAATGAAACACTTGGATCAATTAAGATATTTACACTTTTCGTCATTACTAAATGTGCAAAAGAACGAGTACCTAGAGATTCGCAAGAAATTGGAAAAATCTTCATTTATATACTATTTTAACAATCCTATAAAAATAATTAGCGAAGTTAATGAAATAATTCGAAATTTGTTAGTTTTAAGTAGCTTACTAGTTAATTTTTTATACTGTTAATAGTTTCATTATTTGAGAAACATGAGTAATGAAATCATGGAAAATCCTGTTTTTGCAAGTAAATTCACTCCTAAATTTACTCATTATGATGAAATAAATGATGTACTAACTGAAAATCTTCAATTTGAAGAACAGAAGATAATTGAGATTCTACTTCTTCCTATCATTGATCAAGTTCCTGAGAACAAGAAAGGAATTGTACGTACATTCATTAAAAATAAAAGTCCTAACACTTTAACGTTAAACATCTATTATAATCAAACAGGATGGTTTAGTGATTTACCTAAAAATGAAAATCTGAAATTTATCGAATCATTTACAATTGGTCCTACTGAAATATGGTTTAGAGATATTGAATTCAAAAGTATGATCAAACAAGGAAAGAATTATTTACAAATTGTTGTCACTCAAGAAAAATCCAAAAAACCTAAAGAGTTTGTTTCCTCTCATATTGAATATACTCAAACAAGAGAGATAATAGAAAGTATCCAAATTGAGAGAAGTAATTATATGGGAATGATTTCAAGAGCATACATAAATCCTAGATCTCTCAAATACTGGATTTTTTATTCAATTTTTGGAAATAAAGTTTATAGAAAGGAAAGTGTCTTTCTTTTCTTATCAAAACGTATACTTCTACTAGCTGGTATTACCTTTTTCACATTATATTTCGTGCTTTCAAGTGTTTTTGGAAAAGGTTATGTTCTACCACTTAGTATTATTGCGGTTGTTGTATCACTCTCATCTTTCTTCTTAGATAAAGATAGTAAGAAACTTACTATTATTCATGAATTGGGTTTATCTGAAAGTGATAAAAAAGCTAACCTAAAATTAGTAAAAGAGACTTATGGGGAATTCTTACAGAAATTCTGTACAAATGATATAAATTTTGATTATGATTTAGAAAATGATGTTGTTCATTGGAAAGAAGGAGCTAATAGGTTATATGAAAAGATTATTCCAATAATTAGTCGGTTAATCCATATTCCTGTAAATGTAAAACCTCCAATTAAAGTCAGACCTTCTCGAGTTGAAGTCTTTGAAGATAGAGAACTATTAAAAGAAAAAATTGAACAAGGAATAGAATTACAACACGAGGAAGGAGTTCGTTTCAGAGATGAGATTAAAGGAGTTGCAAAAGATATAGATGGTGTAGAAATTTCTATAGATGTTATTGAGTCTGATACACACATAAAACCTGAATTTAAAGGGATAAAAACTGAACCAAAGATTGAGTCAAAAATTGATCCAATTATTTCTAAAACAGCAGTAGAACCAGAAATCAAGAAAATAGAATCAAAAACAGCAGTAGAACCAGAAATCAAGAAAATAGAATCAATAACAACTGTTAAACCTGAAATAGAACCAATCAAGACTGAAACTGAAGGTTTAATCTCTGGAGAAAGAGAAAAACCTAGAAAAAAGAAATCAATTGATTTTGATACAATTCCAGAACCTAGGAAACTTCCGAAGGATGATGACGAAGAGAAATAATAATCAACTAAAAAAAAATATACGTATAACATACATGTAAAATGAAATAAATGTTTATCATTTCCTATACAAGATAAGGTGATTAAAATCGAAGCTAGTAAGTATCCTGTTAAATTTAGTGAAACAGAGAATTTTAGCTTTGTACCCCTAAAAATCGCTTGTATAGGAATTTTGGCTTACTACATCTTAGAAATGTTGAATAGAGTGATTTTCTTTACAACAGACATAGAATTAGATGAGATAGCTGTTACTTGGAGGATTGTTGATTCTGTAATATACGCAATTGTTTTCTTAATAATTGCAGTTCAGACAGCTATATGGAGAGAAAACTTACACGCATATGAGAATAGAAAAAAGGCTAGGAATGCATTCTTTACATTAATATTAACAGCTTTAGTCACTGCTTTGTATGAAATCCTATTGCTTGAAATGGATAAGCTTCAACCATCTCATCGAAGTGATTTAACAGTACCTTTTCTTTTCATGATTATGCTTCATTATTATAGCATAAGTCAGGTTAAACAGATTATTACCAGAATTGGTCGAACAAAAAAAGCTGATACAGGAAGATCAATATTCTATAGCTTATTCGCATTAAATCCATGTATACGTTACTTGCTTCCTTTTCTCTTAATGGTATTAACTTCTGTTGGAGGAGATTTATATTTCGTCTATATGTTTTACTCAGACTTGATTATGACTTACTTAAGTGCAGCAATTGCTGTGGGATTCACTGTAATGATTTTTATAGATAGCAGAAAGATAAGAAGAGCTTACTTAATGGAGATAATGAGAGGAGAAATAGATAAACAACTTTCACAAGAAAATCTACCAAAAGATCAAGTATTTTGATCTTCTTTTTTCAATTCCTCATCTGTAAAACGCTTTATTGCAGATGCCATTATAGCTTCTTTTTTACTTCTAAAAATTGCCATAATTAAGAAATATATAACCAAAACACCTACTGTTGTTCCAACAATTATGAAAATAGCCACCAATGTTGGATTTTGACCTGTATAAAATTCAGTATTGTAACTATCTGTTTCATGATTTATTGCGTATTGAATTCTTGTTTCAATGTAGTCATAATCAACACTTACTTGAACTCCATCTACTATGTTTCCTAAATCATCTAATATAACTAACGTTGGAACTCTTTCTATATCAAACATTCTTTCACTTTCTAATGTAGAGTAACCAAAAATCCAATCATCTGAAAGTGAATGATTTGCTTTAAATTCAAGTAATATCTCTTTTGGATCATTTTTATTTACATTCAAACCAAATATTGTTACATTATAATTTTGATTAATCTGTTCAAGAACTTCAGCTTCTCCAATACAAGCTGGACAAAATGGTAAGAAGAATTGTACCAATCTTATCCCTTCATGGTTGTTTGTGTTATCTGAATTTTTATCTATATCTAAAAAAGGAATTCCAATATCTGAAAAAACACTTCTTGCGAATACAATTCCAAATATCAAAATGTAGCAAGTTAGGAGCACTGTGAGAAGTTTTAGTCTTTTCAAATTTATCATCTTATACCTTTCATTTTATCCTATCGCTGTGTAATTTGTTACTCTTCTATCGTCTTCAAGTTTTACATTATCACAAATTACTGATTTTTCTATAAATGAGTTTCTTCCTATTGATACATTTTCCCAAATTACACTTCGTTCTATTGTAGAATTTTCCTTTATAATAACATCTGAATGAATAACTGAATATGGACCAATAACTGACTTTTCTTTAATGATTACATTGTTTCCAATTACTACTGGAGGGATAATTTTAACACTTTCAGAGATTTGAGAATTTTCTCCAATCCAGCTATTCTCCCTTTTGTTTCCTGGAGGGTAATATCCTTTAACAAATCCTCTCAGAATGTCATAATTAGCCCATAGATAACTTCGAATTTGCCCACAATCAAGCCAATAATAATCACTGACGTATCCATTTAATTTGAATTTCTCTTGTAATAGATACGGAAAAAGTTCTTGTCCAAAATCATCAATATCTTTGAAACTATCCAATATTTCTAATACCTTATGTTTGAAGATATATACTCCTGTATTTACCAAATTTTGATGAAATTCAGCAACTGGTCTATGAGCAAAAGCTATTGTTGTGAAAAGCATTTCTTCTGGTTTCGGTTTTTCCAAAAATATCTCTATGTTTTGTTTTTCATCAAGTAGAATAACTCCAAACTTCTTTGTTGGAAAATCAATATTTTTCAAACTTATTGTTGCAAATGCCTGGGTTGAATTGAAAAATTCTACCATCTTCTTAACAGAAATATCACTTACAATATCTGCCATTGAAACAACAAAATCCCCATTGATTAAGTCAGAAACCTTTCTCACTGCATCAGCTGTTCCATTTGGATCAATTTCAGGAATTATTATCTCTATATCCTTGAACTTAGGAGATTCTTCCAGATATTTTCTTATTTGATCTCCTAAATATTTGACAGCAACAATTATCTTCTTTATGCCTGCATCAGAAATCTGTTTTATTGCAAAATCTATCATAGGTGTTAAAGCTACTGGAACTAAAGGTTTAGGTCTATTTGATGTAAGAGGTTTAAGACGAACTCCTTTTCCTCCAGCTAAGATAACTGCACAGTCTATTTGTGTCATACATTCCACTGTCTCTAATTTATAGCTTAACTAATATTTTTATTCTTTTGCTTTGAACTTGAAATTGACGGTGAATTTTAACTAATATCATTTAATTAGCATTTTGACCTTTTCAGCAATTACTTTATATATTATCTACCTATACTAGTAATTTGCTCAATTATGAGGTAATAAAATGAATAAAAAAACAAAAACTATTTTAGCATTTATAACAATCTTAATTTTCATTTTTTCGATATCTAGTAATGTTATTGTAAAAGCTGTTACAATTGAAGGTTATAGGTATTCCAGTAAATTGGTTACTGGCACTGAATTAGCTTGGACATTAAAGAAGCTTGAAATGACTCCAGAAAGTACTGGTGATCCTGATCTTTTTCAACTAACAGCAACTGTAAACATGTCAGAAGGCGATGTTTTCAAAATTGTACTATTGCAAGATTTAATGAATATAGGACTAGACATTTCAGAATTATATGGTACTTCAACACAATGGGGAGAATTTTTCCATAATGGTGTATCTCTAGGTAAGAATGTAACAGATATTTACTGGGGAACATTTATGGGAGAAACAGGAATGATGTCGAGTGCACATATTCTTCCAACAATTATAGAATTAGATACTGGAGATAAGAACTATTTTGACTTTATGGCTGAAGAATTCGAAGCACTCCCTGATAATGAAACTGGAGGAATTTCTATTAGTAATACAGAAACTAAGTATACAATGAAACTAGAAGTTCATGAAAAAATTGTCTTCCTAGGTACATTCAAAATAGATTTGAATTTAGAAATAGTTTACAATAAAGAATGGGGAGTATTGGCAAAATACGATTTGACAGAATCAGTGACGGCTCTCGGTGAAACAGCAAAAATTAGCATTCTTTATGAAATTAATAACGAAGAGATTCAAGTAGCACCATTCAATTGGACCTTTAGTTTTGTAGCGATTTTTGTTACTGCTTTAGTGATCATGAGAAGAAGGAAAAAATAATTTTCCTATATACTTTTATTTTATATTACTGATATTACTACCTCTATTTCTCATCAACTAACTTATTCTCAAGCCAACCTACTTTACAATTTTCTATTTCCTTTAAATCAAATTCAGGAACTAACGGTTTAATATCTAGAAGGGGAGTTCCATTTAGAACATCTATTCCCTTTACTAACAGCTTATTCCCTTCTACCTTGACTAATCTTACTACTGATAATCCTATCAAATTAGGTCTATTAGGGTGACGAATTGCGAAGATACCTTTTGGTTTATCGTCCATAAAAGGTTGAACAATCAGTTCTTCTCTTTCAGCTCGATCGAATCTGTATAGCAGTATTAGATGAGAAAAGCCATCAATATCTCTTAATCCTTCCTTGAAATTAGGATGAACTACTACTGTACCAAATGCATCTGAGAATCCTGGTTGTATTGGAACTTCTTCTGGAATCTCAAACGGACTCTCAATAAAACCAATTGGTTTGACAATAAATTCCATAGGTAATAACTTATTTAGATACTTTTCTTTTTTTTGGCTAATAGGAAAATTAAATACAAACTGTGTCCTTTTTAAAACAGATAATTTAAAGACTGTAAAGTGATTCTATTGGGACAAAACGCAAAAAAAACCATTTTTAGTTTCTCTATTATATGCTTAGTTGTATTATTTTTAATTATGAATGTCAAAGCAGCAACTACTTCAAGATTTTATGCAAATGGAACAGGAACGGAAGTAGATTTAAGCTCAAGTATTACTAAATTAGAGCTTGAAACAGGAACACATGAAATGCAGTTGTCAATTGAATTACTTACTATAAATCAGGAAGCCTATAATATCATAGAGATAAAAATTGATTACAAAATCGGATCATATTATGCTGACTATATAGAATTAAATGGAACACTTGATGGAGTTGGGAATAAGATTAAAGATAATGAAACTTTTCAATATGAAATAGAATGGGGAGTAACAAAAATTGAAATGAAATTATCACTAACAGAAAATATCTCCGAGTCAATAAAAAACCCATATTCATCATTATGGCTAAATTTCTTTACAATAAAACCTCTAGAAAGTGAAGCTAGTTTTTTCTTTATAGTAAGTTTTATCCCACTATTATTGTTAGGTTTGAATTACACAAAAAAGAGAAAAATAATCAAGAAAATCGATTTCTTTGAAAAGATTTATGACTAGATTATTTTTGTCGGTAGGAATTTCTAATAAAAATTTCTAGACAGCAGTAGAACATCCAGAATCAGCGTAGAATGCATTTTTGGCTTTTCTGGCTTCCCTCTAACAAAGTATTTAAATAGAATCGTTGGGGATTTATACATGTAATGGTGGTTTGTTAGAGTGAGCCAGAGAATATTTAAAATCACCTTGTTGGGTGAAGGTGCTGTTGGCAAAACTTCTATAAGAAGAACATATCTAGGGGAAAGTTTCAAGGAGGGATACATGATGACGATTGGAGCTGATTTTGCAGTCCAAAAGATGACACACAATAATACTGAATACACTTTGCAAATTTGGGATTTAGCTGGACAGCAAAGATTTTCTGCAGTTCGTGAGGTCTACTATCGAGGAACTGCTGGAGCATTATTAGTCTTTGATGTTTCACGACCTGAAACTTATGAAATTCTTCCTAATTGGTTGCATGAATTGATTCGCAACAATAAGAATCGTATTGTTCCTATTGTACTTATTGGAAATAAGGCTGATCTTCGTGATTCTACTCCTTACTCTGTGCCTATCAGTTATGCTCAAGAGTACGCTGATCAACTTTCAGAGTGGTCAGGATTTTACGTTCCATACATAGAGACCTCTGCTAAGACTGGATTAAATGTAGAAAAAGTATTTCAAGTTCTTACTGAGAACATTTCTTCTTATTTTGAAAGAATGCTCATTGGAGAATATAAGTAGAAATACCCTACTTTTCTTTTTTGTTTGTTAGTTGACCCTATCTTCAACAGAAATAGATTTTTATTCTCTTTCTCTTTGTCATATATTGTAAGGGATTAATATGATAAATCTTCAGGAATTCATTTCATACCTTTCAGAACAAGGTTTCACTCTTTCTTCAGGAGTTCCTTGTTCTTATTTCAAGGATTTCTTAATCACTTTAGAAAAAAATCCTGATATTTACTATATTCCTGCTACTCGTGAAGACGAAGCTGTTGGTATAGCTTCTGGTTATTTCTTAGGAGATAGTAAGAAATGTTTCCTTGTTATGCAGAATTCTGGGTTAGCTAATATTGGAGATGCTCTTACATCATTGGTTCAATTGTATCAAATACCCATTTTACTCTTTGTAAGTTATCGAGGATTAGAGCCTGACAATGATTTCCCTGAACATTCAATCATGGGTGAAGTTACAGAAAATGTGCTTGATGCATACAAAGTTCCTTATTGGAATCTTGAAGAAAGCAATTGGGTGAAAACTCTTGACGTAGCAATTGGTAAAATGGATAAGACTTCATTGCCTGTATGCTTACTTGTAGAAAAGGGAGTGTTAAGCGAATGAAAGGTGCAGAAGTAATCTCTAAGCTGAATAATGTTCTTTCTGGAGAAGAACTGATAGTTAGTTCCAATGGTAATGTTAGCCGTCAAGCATTTCATTTGCTACCTCAACCTCAGCTCTACCTTAGAGGAAGTATGGGACTTCCTGTTCCAATAGGTTTAGGCTTAGCTCTTGCTTTGCCAGGTAAGACTGTTATAGTTTTAACAGGAGATGGAAATTTCTTAATGGGATTGAGCTCCCTAGCAACTGTAGCTTATCTTCAACCTTTGAATCTCAAGATCATTATTTTGGATAATGAGCTTTATTCAACTACTGGAGGACAAGAAACAGTTTCTTCGAATATGGGGTATTTGGAACTTGTTTTAGGGATGGGGGTACAAAATATCAATTCTATAGATTCTATAGAGAAAGAAGATGTAATAGAGAAGATACTTTCTGATACTATAAAAGATCCTGGACTACAAGTTTTACACATAAAGGTTGAAGAAGATACAATTAGTTTAGAAAATATTCCATGGCATCCAGTAGAAATAAAAGAAAGATTCTTGAAACAACTTGATATTTAGGTTTAGTTAGAAGGTAGAACTTAAATATTTTTTAACATAAAAATAATTGATGAAGATAAATTTTCAATGCTTTGGACAAGTAAGATCGATAACAAAAGAAGCGATTGTGTCTATTGATGTTCCAGATGAAATTTCTATCGTTAAAGCATTAGATATTTTTGTTCAAAGTTTTGGAGAAGAAATGGAAAAAATACTCTACAGTGAAGGAAAACTAAGAAATTTCTATTTCATTCAAGTAGATAAGAAAAATGTTGAACACGAAGAATTAGATGATTATATTCTCAAAGAATCACAAACAATATCTATAATTCCTTTTGTTGCTGGTGGATAGAACTAATGCAAAAAACCATCTAAAGAAGATGGAGGGAAGCTAGCAAAAAATGATGATAGTTAGAGGGTGGATAATAATTATGAAGACTTTTGGCTAGCTTCAAAGGATTAGTTGCATGAAAGTATATAAACTCAACAATTTTCAGAAACTATTTTTCA
>JAEOTG010000326.1 GCA_016839985.1 Candidatus Heimdallarchaeota archaeon
AAAAGCTCTAAAATTTGCAGATGTTTCGCTATCCATTGCAGCAGCAGTGATTCTGCTATGTAAGAAATCAGATAAAATTCCCTCATCAACAAGTAACGTTCCTCTACCTTTTGTTCCTTCTGAATCAAATTCATAATACCCTAGGGTTTCAATGTATGGATCATCAATTACACTGACTATACTTGGGGCGATTTTCATTCCCAATAATCCTGCACTGAAAGATCTTCCTGATAAAACATTATCAGCTTCTAGTGAATGACCTAGAACTTCATGTCCTAAAGTCCAAGACATGTCTTCACTTAATACAGCTTTATACTTTCCTTGTTTAGTTTGTCTTGCAGTTGGAAGATTATTAATCACATCAACAAATCGAAGAGTTTCTTCTTGTTTATTAAAAGGAATAACTTCTAACCCCCCCATTCCGCCAAAACTATGATAAAATTTTACTTTAAGATTATTATGTAGAACCCTACCAGTTAGAGTTAAAACACAATATGGGTATTCTTGGTAAACATTAGAACCTTCAGAATTAACAAAATTTTCGGACCAATTCATGAAAAGCAGATCTGTTTCGATTTTAGCATCTACTTTCAATGATTCTTTTATAAAATCATCAAGGTTTTTGACGCTTTCACTTAGTTCTTCCTTCTCAATATTTTTCCAATTTATTCTTGGTTGCTTCGTAATTGAAGCATCTGTTGTGGGAACTTCAGCTAATGTGGATATTCCTTTTTTCCATTTTGTCATTAATCTTGACATATTGCTTGCTTTCAGAATCTTGTCATCAGCAAATTTAATATCTGGAGTAGATGTAAATGTGACTATCCCTTCAGAGAGCATTCTAATTCCATAACCTGAATTAATGCAAGTATTTTCAGATGAAATCCTCCCATCTTCAGCAATGATATTTTTTTGCTCTATCCTTCCATAACGAATATCAGTATAGGAAGCACCTTGCTTTTCTGCTGTTTCTAGCAGAGTTTCTAAAGGGTCGATTCTTTACACCTCTTCGTTATTTTGTTAAATCTTTTAGCTATATATAGCTAACCAAATGAGAAAATAGGAAAACTTTTGTTCTACTTAAAAAATCAAGGTTTAATGAATATAGTAATCTGTTGTGACTTTGATGGAACTATAACTTTAACTGACACAGGAAAGATTTTACTCTCAAAACTGACAGACAAAGATTGGCAATATTTTGATGATCTTGTTATTAAAGGGACAATGGGAACTAGAGAAGCCTTAGTCAATCAGTGGGGTATGATTGAAAAAACAACTATAGAAGAGATAAATAGGATTGTAGACGAGATAGAAATTGATCCTTCATTCATTAAATTCTATGATTGGATCAAAGAAAATGAAATAAAATTCGTAATTTTGTCTGATGGATTTAAAACTTACATAAATAGAATTTTCCAAAATCATAAAATCCAGATTGCTGAAGATGGTATCAAATCAAATGATATGGAATTAATTGAAGGAAAAATCAAGTTGAAGTTTTTGACACCAGAGTGTGAACATGATTGTGCAAATTGTAAGTATTCTCATGTTAAACAATTCAAAGATAAGGGGAGCAAAATAATCTACATTGGAGATGGTTTATCAGATATTTTCCCAGCTAGAGAATTAGCGGATTTAATTCTAGCCAAAGAAAATGAAGATTTAGCAAAAGAATTAGAAAATGATTCTAGGCTTATAAAATTCAAAAATTTCACAGATTTAATGGAGATAATAACTATTGAGTTTCTTCTAAAAAGGTTTTAACTACATTAAAATATCTTCAGATCCTATGAAAGGATTTTCTTCTTTTTCAGTTCCTATGTCTGTAAAGTCACCATGACCTGGATATACTTTGGTTTTATTTGGTAATTTCATTAGCTTGTTAATAGAATTCATTAAAACTTCATATGAGCCACCATAGAGATCAGTTCTTCCTATTCCACTTCTAAAAAGAACATCACCTGATATAAGGCAATCATTGAAATAATAACAGATGCTTCCTGGAGTGTGTCCCGGTGACAAAATTGCTTTGATCTCTAAATCACCTAATTTCAGTGTTTGATTATCCTCAACTTCAACATCTAGTTTATCAATTAAAGAGGAATCAAATTGAAAAATCCTAGCGAAAAAACCTTGGTTTTCCAAAACAAATAGTTCATTTTTATGGAACGCAAGTAAAGCTTCCGGATATTTTTCTCTTATATCCTTTAAACCTCCCATATGATCAAAATGGGCATGAGTACAAAAAAGATATTTCACTTTAAGATTCTCATCTTCTATAATAGAAATAAGATGCTTTATTTTTCCACCCACATCAAATAGAGCAGCTTCTTTGGATTTCTTGTCATACAAAAGATAGCAATTAGTATGTAAAGGACCAGAAACTTCGTGCTCGAGAACAAATTCACTCATTAATAGAAATGATAGTGAGATATTCTTAAGCTCTTCGTCTTTTCAAATTTAAATTTTCTAATTGGATTTATTCAAATCAAAATGATACGTTTTTTAATTCCTTTGACCATAATACTTTGAAATATATGAGTAAAGAAAAAGAGGAAGATGAAATCGAGATAACAATATTTGATAACAAAATTGAACAAGTTAGCATTTCAGTTAGTGACTTAATAGATAACTACAACCTTTCAAAGAAAAATAAAGAAAAGACTCAGATTTTAGATCAGTTAGGAGACTATGTGAATTATCCTGAAGTAACAGAATTTCTAAAAGAGACAGCAAAAGAAGATGGATATGATCTTTGTAGAGCAAAAGCAGTGTCATATATTTCAGATTTCACAGATAATGAAGATATTAAAAATCTATTACTCCAGAAACTTGATGACAGTTCTCCTAAAGTAAGATTATGGGTAGTATGGTCATTAAGAGGAGAAATTCATGAACAGAGGATACAATCAGAATTCATTAGAAGAATAAAATATGTTGAAAAAGCAAAAATTGTTAGATTGTGGATTATAAGATCTCTAAGTGATGTTATAGATAATGAAAATATTCAATATGTTTTTCTACAGTTGTTGAAAGAAAAACCAGATACAGAAACTCGGAAGCTTCTTCTATATTATTTATTACAGAAACTAGAAAATCCTGATGTAAGCTATTTTATCTCATCATATGTTTTATCAGAATTAAATAAAGAAATTCGCAAAGAAATCGTAAAGAAAATGATTGAAGTAAATAATGATGATATTAGATACGCTCTAAACAAACTAACAAAAGTTGAAAAGAATAAAGAAATATTAGATTTAATCTCACCATATATCTAGCAAGTGAAAAAAGCTATTATTTTGTTATCTCATTGAAGAAATTATTTTTTCCTCTTAAATAGGAAACTGCTAATCCTATAATAGATATAACAACGAATATT
>JAEOTG010000327.1 GCA_016839985.1 Candidatus Heimdallarchaeota archaeon
AATGTGGTAAGATTTGTAAACTGTAAAACTCTTCAACCCCGGGTCTGAAAACAACATTTTATTATAGATAGACCCCGGGTCTATTTCCAGTGGAAAGATTAAATTTGAGCACAAATATAAATATCCAAAAATCTAATTCAGAGCTATGGATTTTGAAGATGAAGTTCTTTTTCAGTTGTTAAAGCTCTTCAGTCCAATTATCCTTTAACTCAGGTATGCTAATCAGAAACACTTACAACTTCTTTATGACAGTTAGCATGTGAGTACCTGCATCAATTACGCCCACTTGATTACATAATTCAAGCTCCCAATGAAGAAATTTCTTCCACAAAACTGGATCTGCATAGAATCTCTCCAGTACCTCTTCTCTTGCATTTGAAAGATAATTGGCAGCTGAGGTTACAACTATCTCGCAATTAAATTGATTAAGTATCTCTTTCAATTCAGACCAAGTAAACATATGACATATTTGATCCGGAGATTCTGGTCCAACAAGTTTCCCAACAACATTACCATATTTAATTAAGTCATCAATATGTTCAGTTCCATGTTCTGTTGCAATTCGCAAAATAGATTCTAGAAAGAATTGGCAAGTACCAAGAAGAGACATAACACTAATGAGAACATATCCTTTGGATTTTGTTACTCTTAACATCTCCGAAATAGCATGAGGTGCTTTATCAAATACGTAACTAATCGGTCCTCCATAACAAACAACCGCATCAAATTCGTTATCGGAGAGTTCAGATAAATCTGCAACATCCATAATTTTTCTCCAAATAACAGAATCTTCGAAACCAAAAGATTTGAGTTTTTCTTCATTGAGTTTTAATTGAACCTCCGAAATATCGATTTCATAGATTTTTGCTCCAAGTTTAGCTAATTCGATTGTAAAACGACCAGGTCCAGGACCTATTTCCAATACTTTGTCTCCAGATTTAATATATTGATGAAGATAATGATTATGAATGAAGAATTGAACTTTGTCTTTAGGAGTTTTATCTAATCTCTCCCATTCAGCTTCTCCATATTGATCGTAATTTCTTCGAATTCTTTCAAAAGCTTCTTTGCCATATTTGAAGTTCATAATAGTAAATTAAGGAAAAATAAATAATAAATTCTTTGTAAAGTTAGGATTATGAATTATACTTAAATAAGCGGATTGAGGAAAGAGATTATGACAGTTGTTCAAGAAGAAGAATCTTCAAGATTTTCAAATATTATAGTTAATATCTCAACAGTTGTTGGAGCACTCCTTGGAGTTTTGTTTATCTTAATTTTATTAGCTGCTTTCAACGTGCTGAATCTACCATTAATAACAGACAATTTCTCAGCCTTTATTGGGTTAGCAATTTTTGGATTTGCGATGTGTATGTCTGTTTTTGCTATAAGAGCAAATTTCCAGAAGGATTTCAAGTGGTCGAGTGTTCTTACCATTTTAGCAATAATTCTAGGTACTTTGGCAGTAACAGAAGTAATTCTAGTAATTTTGGCAGATCTTGGAATCATGGTAGGTATTCCAGGAATAACTACATATCCAAATGCATTCATTATACTTTCAGTGATTGTGTTCGCAAAATGGATTTCAGCAACAGTCCATATATTTGTAAAGATCTAAAAGAAATTTCTAGTTTGGTTCAAGCTTACGAACATAATACGAAAATAATGCAGACCCCGGGTCTATTTCCAGTGGAACTTATGAGAGTTCATTTCTTTTCCTACTTATTTGTTTATTTCTTAACCTTGTATCTATCTTTATCCGCAAAGAATTCCATACTTGCATAACCTGCACTAATTTGAGCTGAATGGGTTTCTCCTTCTAAAATATAGAAGCGATCTCCTTTAGTATAGACTTGCTCTTTACCTTCAACCGTCAAAGCAATCTCTCCTTCTAGTACTATTCCCCATTGTGCATCATGGGAATGTGGAGGAACATCTGCATTTTGACTAAAGTGCATGAAAACAATTTGATGATTCTTATCTTGTGATAAATAAGCTGTGAGTCCTGGAATAGGAATATTTGCTTGTGGTAGATTTCTTATTGCTTCTGGAAAGATTTCTTTCATAATAATCAAATGGGGTGTTGATTAATTGTTTATAAAGATTGATGAGAGGAGGAAGAAACTCTTAGAAAATACAAATATGATGATATCGTCTATTCAGTGTGGGATCCTTGGAGATATTTGATCTTATATTTCTTGGAGTTTTTTATTTCTCTAGAATTTTCTTAATGAATTTGAGCACAAGTATATATAATCAAAAAAATGAATCACGCATATGGATTTTGAAGATGAGATTCTATTCAATGTTTCTCCTCATGAGGTTTTTGAGTTGATTATAGACGAAAGAAAACACCAAGAGTTTTCCAATAGCTATGTAGAAATCCCACGTAAAGTTGGTGGCAATTGCAATTGGTATAATTCCATGTTTGGAGAAATTGTTGAATTGGTTCAAGACAAAAGAATTGTACATACTTGGAGAGGGAATGATTGGCCTGAAAACCATTATGCTATAGTGTATTTTGATTTTATTGAAATCTCTGAAGGGGTATTGATACAATTTAAACTAAAAGATATTCCGGATGTAGAACCTTTCAATACAATAGGCTGGAAAAAGGGTTGGGAAGTTGCTTATTGGAAACCAATGCGAGAGTGGTTGAAAAGAAATAGATTTTAGTTTGTTTTCCTCGGAGTTTTTAGTTGTCTCATTTTTTCTTTTGAGGTTTAAGTATGCACTTTTTACAATAATATAAACAATTCAGAGTGATACAAAATGAAATACAAACATGATCCTGAACCAGGCGATGATGATATAGGACCACCTGTATGGTGGCCTTAAATTTTTTTTATTAACTTAATTTAAACATTATAATCATCATTGAATTCATATAATTGTATTATACCACTTTGTAAATCAATTTGATATTTTAGAGATGTGAATCTACATGGAAGCGTTTATTCAAGTTGGTAAATTCAGAAATGGTGACCCACTAGCTCCAGCTTTGCATTTTATGTCTATTAAACGCTGCAGAGAACACAAATTCGGTAGATTAGAGGGAATATTACTTAATCAACAAGAAACTCTCCGGAAAATCGTTCTAAACGCCTTGAAAACTTAATTTTTTCTCTTTTTTATCATTTTTCAATATATTCGGTTATTTGACAAGACTTTTATCTTTTCTAATGATAATCAATAAGACGAAGATGAAAAACAAAGATTCTTTATGGCACAAAATAAAGACAGGTCCAAATCCACCTGAAGAGATTTACGCTATCATTGAAAATCCAAAAAATAGTAGAAACAAGTATGAACTTCGTAAAGATGGCGTGATATATTTAGATAGAGTACTACATTCCTCCGTAATCTTTCCTGGAGATTATGGACTAATCCCCCAAACTTATTTTGAGGATGGTGATGCTTTAGATATTCTTGTTCTTATTTCTGAACCAACCTTTACAGGGTGTGTTGTAGCATCCCGTCCAATTGGTGTCTTACGTATGAGAGATGAAAAAGGTCATGATGATAAAATTCTAGCTGTTGCTTCAGAGGATCCTTTCTTCCATAGTGTTTATTCTTTGGAAGATGTTTATCCGCATACTCTAGATGAAATAGCAGAATTTTTCAAAACATACAAAGGACTTGAGCATGGTAAAAAGGTAGAGGTTATTGGTTGGGATTCAAAAGAAGAAGCATTCAAGTGTATAACTCATTCTATGAGATTATATGAAGAACTATTCAAAGGTAAATGATAAATCTCTCTGTTAATCTATTTCAATAATTTATCATCTAGTTTTTCTTTGTCAAAACGGAATATATATAATTCAAATTTATTTGAATTTCATTCGAAGATAGATTGCAGTAAAGGCGAAGTAAATGGACATAAAAGATTGCTTAGATCACTCTTGTTTAAGTGATGTTGATAAAGAAAAATTAATTGCTCTTAACAATCCTAAAGTAATAAAAATTATTGATGAATACATCGGTCTTTGCAAACCTGCTGAAGCAAGAGTTATTGATGATTCACCAGAGGATTTAGACTATATCCGTAAATTAGCTATTCATAATGGAGAGGAAATAGAATTAGCTCTAGATGGACACACTGTTCATTTTGACGGTTATCATGATCAAGCTAGAGATAAGGAACACACTTGTTTGTTAGTTCCTAGAGGAGAGCAACACAAATATGGTAAACACATTAATACCATAAATCGAGATGAAGGACTTAAAGAAATATTGGAAATAATGGATGGATGCATGAAAGATAAAACTGTTCTTATTCGGTTTTATAGTTTAGGTCCTAATAATTCGAAATTCTGTATCCCTGCTCTTCAAATTACTGATTCAGCTTATGTTGCACATTCAGAAGATATTCTATACCGTCAAGGCTATGAAGAATTTGAGCGTCTTAATGGATCGGAAGATTTCTTTTATTTTGTTCATTCAGCTGGGGAATTAACAGATAAGAAAGTTTCAAAGAATATAGAGAAGAGAAGAATCTATATTGATTTACAAGAAAACAGAGTTCTTAGTGTTAACAACCAATACGCAGGAAATTCTCTAGGATTAAAAAAACTCGCTCTTCGTTTGGCTATTAACAGAGCAATTAATGAAAATTGGCTTGCAGAACACATGTTTATCTCTGCTGTTTATCCATTAGATAAAAGTAGGAAATCATACTTTTTAGGAGCTTTTCCATCTGCTTGTGGTAAGACTTCAACTGCAATGGTTCCAGGCAACACCATTGTAGGTGATGATATTGCTTATCTTCGAATTAATGAAGAAGGAGAAGTTAAAGCTGTAAATATAGAAAATGGAATATTTGGTATCATCAAAGATGTAGGTCCTAGGGACGATCCAGTCATTTACAAAACTCTACAATCACCTAATGAAACAATATTTTCTAATGTCTTAATCTCTGATGGGAAACCTTATTGGACTGGTATGGGGAAGCAAATTGAAATCCCAGATAGAGGCATAAATTGGGCTTCCTCTAAAGTAGGTGAATGGTTTAAAGGTTTTTGTTGTGATGACGAAGGAAACGAAATTAAATTTTCGCACCCTAACTCTAGATATACAATTAAATTAGAAGAACTTGATAATGTAGATGAAGCTCTTCACAATCCAGATGGTGTAAAAGCTGCAGCAATTATTTATGGTGGGAGAGATAGTGATATTTCTGTACCTGTCTATGAAACCTTCAATTGGAACCATGGTGTATTTGTAGGGTCATCTATTGAATCTGAAACTACTGCTGCAACTTTAGGTAAAGCTGGAGTAAGAAAACACCAACCTATGGCAAATCTAGATTTTATTGTTGTTCCACTAGGTGAATATCTTCAAGCTCATTTTGACTTTGGAAAAAGAATAGTTGAAGGAAAACAACCCGTTATATTCAGCACTAATTATTTTTTGAAAGATGAAAATGGAAAATACTTTGATGAAATACTTGATAAAAAAATCTGGCTTCTTTGGGCTGAAATGAGAGTGAGTGGAATATGTGATGCAATTAAAACACCTATAGGACACATACCTAAGTATGAAGATTTAGTTTCACTATTCAAAGAAGAATTTAATCATCACTATGAAAAATCTAGATATATTTCAGAATTTTCTGTAAGAATACACAAATTCTTAGAGAAGATTGATCGAATTGAAGCAATTTATAAAGAAGAAGAAAATATACCAGAAGAACTCTTTAATGAATTAGATAATCAACGTAAGAGATTACTGAAAGCAAGAGAGAAGTACGAAACTGATGTAATATCACCTTTTAATTTCTGAGATAATTCTTCTTGAGGAATATTTGTGGGGGATATATAGGGAAGAGTAGTAAAATCTTTGATCATATTGACAATAGGATATCTTCAAGAGGAAAAGAAAGAAAAAAAGAAATTAAATTGGTTTGCTTTAGTTAATTCCCTTATCGGAATACCAACAATTGCGTTTATAATTCTTCTATTATCCAAGGGAATTATTACTGACTTCTTAGTAATGGTATACATAGGTTTGTTTGTTATTACAACAGGTGTTTTTTATTCTCTTCTCAAGATTATTAAAAGATGATTTTCTATATTTTTAATTAGCAGAGTTTTTTCGCTTGTAGTCCTAAGATTTTTTTCTAGATTGAACTAAACAGTATTTTAACTTAAGAAAACACCCCCTCACGATTGAATATTCGAGAATAAGAACTTATAATACATAAATTCATGTTTTTTGTCGAGTAAGCTCCCAATTTCGGTATTTTCACCCCATAATTATTTATGTCGGGAGTTTTACGAGAAATAGTTGTTTCAAAAATACATCTACATAATGTAGCAAAAACAGTAAAATTCAAATCTAGAATTGAATAAATGAAGATTTCATTCTTTTAACTAAAATACAATTAAAAATCAAATTGTATCATCCAACTTTAAATATTGAATTGTATAATAATTTGTAATTTAACAAATAAAGAAGATCAATGAATGTTATACACCGCATGTGAATAAGAATGAAATTCATTCCAAAGCATTATCTATTATCCGATCCTGCTTTTTGGGATCCTGTCTTCATAGAGTGGAATTATACTGATACGATTCTTCTAACATCTTACGATTTGTTAAGAAATGATGCGTTGATTTATTTTCTTCATTCAAACTCTATGACATTAAAAGAACTAATGAAAGAAAATGGTTTTCCAGAAACAACTAAGATTTTTGCTGACTCTGGAATTTTTATGCTTGAATGGTTTAAGTTAACTAAAAGTAAAACGTTTAAACAGGATTACTCAAATGTCAATCTTTCAATTGACGAAATAATAGAAGGGTACAAATTAATAGATCCTGATTATTTAGTGGCACCTGATGAAATAATATTACCAAATGAAAAAAAAGAAGTTGTAAAGGAAAAAACGGAGAAGATAAAAGAGGGAATACTAAAAACTCTAGATGAATTCCCAAGACAAAAAATTGTTGGCGTAATTCAAGGAATAAAAAAAGAAACAATGGATGAGATTTACGATTTTGAAAAATCAAATGGTATAACAATATTTGCAAGGGGTGGGTTAATACCTATTAAAAGAAAAAACAATCTGTACTGTGACGTTCTAAGGTATTCTAGACAGCTCACTACTGAAACGATACTACATGCTTTTGGAATTGTTGAATTAGATCAGATAAATTGCTATGGAAAATGTGCACAAATAGACTCTTTTGATAGCACAATTGTAAGAGCTTTGACTGCAAATTTATATTGGATCGATACAAGTTTGATAAAGTATAGGTTTAATGATCAAGTGATAAAAGATTGTGATTGTATTTATTGTAAAAATTTAACTGAACTAAAATTAGACAAATATGATTTTGCTTCAAAAGTAATAATGCAGAATCTGTATCTTCATAATATAACAATTATTTTTGAACAGTGTAATAAAATGAAGAATTTCAGAAATTAAAAAATCTTTTTTTTATCCAAAAAACCAGTTTTTACAATACTAAATGAATACATAAATAATACATTAATAATACTGTTGAAATTTTGTTGATTACAAGTTTAATTTAAAACTACATGAGTTTAATCTTTTGAAACAATTATATAATATTTAAAATTTTCACAAAAAAACCAAACTGAATTAGTGAAATCAAATATGGATTTATTTTATCGATTGCACATTTAGAAATACTTCCACAAAATTAAAGAAGAAAGAAAATAAAAAGGTAAGTACATGAGAAGAATGTTAAGATCAAAGCGTGGAGTTACTAGTATTATAGCAACAATTGTAATTTTCACTGTTATGGTTGGAGCTTTGGGTTTAACGTTATCTCAAATCATTCCATCAATGGAAAGATTCCAAACCGAAAGCGATTTAACAGCTGCAACAAATGCTTTTCTTTCATTTGATTCTGAAATTAAAAACCTCATGAACACCCCAGAAAACTCATCAAGTGTTATAAGGTACAATATAAACAATGGGATTCTAGATTTACTACAAGATCGTGAACTATTTCTAGTTGTTAAATCAGGTGGAGAAGAATTACTAAATTATACTTGCTACACAGGTGAAGTAGTTTATAGATTAGAAGGAAATTTCAAAGGCTTGGGAGGAGCCATATACGACTTTGGGAGTCCAGTATTACTAGTATATTCAATTAATAGAACAACACAGATGACAAACATTGTTCATCAAACTTTTGATAATTATAAATTGCTTAAATTATATTATAGTGTTTTCTTAAATATCGAACAAGTAAGTGATAGTGAGATTGAAATCAATTTTATAATAATTCATCTAAATACAACAAAGACAATCGAAGGGCAAGGAGAATATTTTCCAATAATTAATACTCAAACTAAAATCCAAATATCTAAACAAAGTCAACTACTAGAATACTACCATCCAGGAAACAGAAGTGATGACTTGAGCATTGAAGCAAGAACAATAGGTTTCTCACAAGTAATTGAATATCCAATAGCTCCTGCAACATTTGATTTGACTATAAATCTAATTCACATTAACATAGACTTTCGTACAGTCTAGTCAATTATTTCTTTTATTATGAAAGGTAGAACTTATTAGCAGAAATACTTTACTCTCTATGGCGAAGTTTTCTCGTGTGGGATTTGACTTAAGCTTTCAGCCTTGAATGATAATCTCATTTCGAAACTTCGCCCTTATTTATTTAAAAATATAATTTTCAGAAAACTTTGGCTAATATCAAAAGAAATACTCATAAACGTTTGATTGGTTCTTGTTCTGGTAATAATCTATGGATAAGATAATCGCATTCAACGGAGTAACTAAGAAATTTCAATTGTTCTGGGAAGACATTGTAATATTAGAAGAAGTAGATTTAGAAATAAACAGAGACGAATTAGTATTATTATATGGTCCAAGTGGAAGCGGAAAAACAACTCTGTTGAATTTGTTGATTGGATTGCTTGAACCTGATGAAGGAGATATCCAAGTTGCAGGATTGTATATCGATCTTATAGATGATAAAGAAAAATCAGATTTTAGATCTAATTATTTAGGTATTGTTTTTCAAGAAAATAACCTCATTTCAACATTAACAGTTACAGAAAATATTGTGTTATTCCAAGAATTATGTGGTATCACAGATGAAGACAATGAAACCAAAATTGATGAACTTCTAAAGAAACTTAAAATAAATCATAGAAAGGATAGCTTTCCAGCTCAATTAAGCGGAGGTGAGAAAAAAAGAGTTGCAATTGCTAGAGCATTATCTAATGATCCTTTCATTTTGATTCTAGATGAGCCTACAGGGAATCTAGATAGAGAATCAGCAAATCAGCTTTGTGAATTAGTTCAAGATTTGTTTCTTACAACTGATATGACAATAATAGTTGCATCTCATGATCAAAAAATGATGGATATAGCTACAACAATCTATAGAGTAGGATCAAAAAAGATTAGTCTTGAGGAAAAGAAACCTGAAAGAATGAAGAAGAAAAAATCAGTAAAATATCGATCTATTGACTCCATAGAAAGAATGAAAGAAGAAATAGAAATGTCGAAGGAAGATCCTATCTACACTGAAGAAGAAATAATGAATATGTCAGAAGAGGAATTAGCGCTTCTTGAGGCAGAAATAAAGGATAAAGATAAGTAAACAAAATAGATTTGGAACTGGTTCAAATGATTGGTCAGCTTAAATTCGCTTGGATTGATTTTAAAAGATCCTTCCTTGCTTCAGCATTTACTTTACTAAGCCAAATAATAACATATTCAGCAATAACAATAAGTATAGGAATATATTCTATATCCAAACCATTTCTAAAATGGACTGTCAATTACACATTTTTCAAATCTTACATGATAATTGCTGTAGTATTTATTGCAGTTTGTATCATAATAGGAGGGATAGTAATTTCTAGATCAATAGAACTGAAATTTCAAAATCAGAAAGAAGATATAGGAATAATGAAGAATGTTGGGGGGAAGAGCAGGTGGATATATAGTTACTTCATATTTAATCAAATGCTAACTGCAGTGATTGTATTATTTCTAGGAATGATATTAGGACTAATATTTCTGATTATCATCTTAGGTTCATTCCATTACTTGGCACTTCTAAGATATGTTCTATTTATACCAATTTTGGGAGCTAATCTCATAATGTTGATTATTTCGTATTTAAAAGCTCATTATACAATAATTAGATTTGTAAGTGAAAAGGATTTTGAGGAAACCTCTAGTAAATTGAGCAAATACAAGAGTATATTCGAATTAAAATCAATAGTTAGAAGAGTGAGTACTTCGGTGAAAATGGGTCTGAAAAATTTCTTAAGATCAGGAAAAATATTGTCTAGTCTATTATTTAGCTTTTTCTTGGTTTTTTCTTCTATTTCTTTTGTTCTAGGACC
>JAEOTG010000328.1 GCA_016839985.1 Candidatus Heimdallarchaeota archaeon
AAATTTAGATTTAATAAAGTTAAGTTTTAGCTTTAACCAAAAATTCAATGTTTAGCGTAATGTTTAAGGATTGTTTCATAGAATCATAAATGTAAGAGAGAAAGAAGGTGTTATTTTGGAAACAGAAATATTGATAGTAAATCCTGACCAGCTTAATTTAAATAAAATAAGAACTGCTTTGGATTACATTCAAGAAGGAGAAATTGTTGCTTTTCCTACAGATACAATTTATGGCATTGGTTGTGATGTATTCATTCCAGAGGCAGTAGAAAATATTTATTCTATAAAGAATAGAGCTCTTGATAAACCAATTAATGTTTTAATCTCAAATCAAGAACAGATATATGATTTAGCTAAGAATATCAAACCTAAGTTCTTTAGATTAGTTGAAGAATTCTGGCCTGGACCTCTAACAATTGTTGTTGAAAAAAATTCTGATGTTCCAGACATTGTTACTTCAAAATTGAATACTGTTGGTGTAAGAATGCCAAACAACCTTGTTGTACAAAGTATAATAGACATGACCAACACACCTCTTGCAACTACAAGTGCAAACATAGCAGATGAAGAAAGTGCTTTAACAGCAGAAAAGGTTCTTGAATACTTTGAAGGAAAAATTCCTTGTGTAATTGATGGTGGAAGAACAGATATTGGAGAACCATCAACAATTGTAGATATTGCAGCAGATCCCCCTAGGATAATAAGACAAGGAGCAGTTTCATCAACAGAACTAAGGAAAATCATTTCAAATTTAAGAGTCAAATGAAATAATTGAAATTCTGTGTAAATAAAATATTTTTAAATAGCTACTGTAATAGTCTTATTTGATTATAATGACATCAGAAGTTATTTTTTGGGATGTTGATACTCAAAGAGATTTCATGGAATCAGAAGGGAGCTTGTATATTACTGGAGCAGAGAATATCAGAGAGAATCTAGGTAAACTTACTCAATATGCAAGATTAAATAAAATACGAATATTGGGTTCAGTTGATTATCATTCAGACATGGATCCAGAAATAGAAAAAGAAAATCCTGATTATAAAGACACTTTTCCACCTCATTGCATGAAAGATGATCCTATGCAAGAAAAGATTATGGAAACTAGGTCTGATATGACTTTATGGATTGATACAGACAAATACCGTGAGGAAAAAATAGAAGAGATTGTTAATGGAATAGGACCTATAATCTTCAGAAAAACTGAACTTGATGCATTTTCTAATCCTAATATATATCCAATTTTGGATTCTATTCAACCAAAGAGTATCGTGGTTTATGGTGTAGCAATTGACTTTTGTTTGAAAATGGCTATAGAAGGATTACTGAAGCAAGATAAGTATAATCTTTACTTAGTAATCGATGCTATTGAAGGAATAGATGAAGATAAGTCTAAGAGTTTAATTGAAGATTGGGTAGAAAAAGGAGTAAATGCGTTAACAACAGAAGCTGTTCTTCAAGGTAGTTTCATGGATTAAAATGTAAGCTGATACCAACCATCTTTTAACATTTCAGTGACTAAAGTACCAACGTATTGAACATTAATTCCTAAATTTTCAAGTTTTTCAGAAACACCAAAATTATCACTACAAGCTTTGCATGCAATTATTTCAACTCCAGTGACTTGTAACATTTTTATCATATCTTGGAATTTTTTGTTTTCAGCAACCATTTTCTCTGTTGGTCCCCAAAGAATCACTCTTACTTGATCCATCCATCCTTGTTTCATAGAGTTTGTTGCATAAGGAAAACTCAATTCTTCATGTACAATAATATCAGCAGTACTTAAAATCATAAATACACGATGCATAAAGCAAGAAAGAGTGTTGGAGTTAAATTTGTTCTGTTACAACAAAAATTTAAGAATCGATTGTTTCAAGTAATGTTTCTTTTTTTCTTTTAATCTCAAATGAATATTTCTCTTTATCTAACCAAGGGCATAAAGAACAATTCGAGCAGCTATCTCCACAACTCCCTCCTGAAAGAAAGAATCTAACAAACCATCTTTTTAACCGTACCCAGAATTTTATTTTTGTTTTAGTTTCATTATCTTTCATACTCATTCTTCCTTCATATTATCGCTGTAAGCGTGTGAAAAACCACAATTGTTATTATTGATGTAAGAAATAAAGGATAGAAAATTCCTAAAGCCGTTAGCTTCCAACTTTTTGTTTCTGATTTTATAGTAGCTATTGTAGCGAAACATGGAACGTGACTTAATTGAAAAACTAGAAAAGATATTGCTTGTGGAATACTCCAACTAGCTTTTATTAGTTCTATTAGACCTCCACCGTTAGAATATAGAATGCTTAAAGCTGAAATTATTGTCTCTTTAGCAG
>JAEOTG010000045.1 GCA_016839985.1 Candidatus Heimdallarchaeota archaeon
AATTCAAGTGATAAACTTGATTTCATTACAAATAAATAACAAGATTTACACTCTAGGGTGTAGGTGGTCAATTGGCAGGATTAATACCAGTAAATTTACAGTGGATAGCAACGATAATAATTGTTCTTATTGTCTTAGCAACCATCCTGCTATTAATGAAGGAAGGAATTGATGCCACAAAAATAACAGCTACAGGAGCATTACTAGTAGCTTTAATTTTCTTAATATTCATGGATTGGGAGCAAGGATTTGTTGACAATTTACAATATCATGAAGTTCCTGAAAGTTTTCTTGAAGCTTTAGCAAAAACGATAAATGTTGAAGCGATTCTCATAATCTTTTCAGTAAGTATAATTGTTGCAATAACTAAAGGTGCGGGATTCTTCGATTTTATATCTTTATCTCTTGTAAAATTAACAAAAGGAGATCCAAGAAAATTAATTCTTGCTCTTGGAGGATTAACATTTTTTGTGAGTATGTTCTTTGACAATCTATCAGCAATCATTCTATTAGGATCATTAACTGTAGTTATCTGTAAACAGCTAGAACTTAACTCGAAACCTTTTGTTCTGTTTGTAGGAATTAACACAATAATAGGTGGTCTTCCAACACCTGTTTCCTCTTTACCCAATATTATCTTCTTCAACTTATATCAGGGAGAAGGCATGAATTTCATAGTTTTTATGGCATATATGTTTCCTATAGCTATCTTCTTTTTCGGATTAGCAACAGCTTTCTTCTTCTTTGTTTATAGAAAAGACATTCTTATAGAAGTTTCAGATGAGAAGAAAGAACAATTATCTAGAATCAATCCTTGGTCAGGCATTGAAGATAGAAGGGATATCTGGAAATCTATAATCTTGCTTGGTGTTCTTTTCGTTGGGTTCTTACTAACTAGTATTCCAGGAAATCCGATAGATGTTGCTTTTGTAGCTTTAATTGCAACAATCTTTGGAATTTTTTTATTTAGAACTGATTTGAAACATTATTTAGAAGAAGGAGTCGAATGGACAATTGTCGTTTTCTTTGTTGCTCTGTTTGTATTAATGGGTGTTCTTACAGCTTCAGGAGCATTAAAACCACTCACTAACATCTTAACTGGCGTTTTAGGTCAGGAAATAACAACTAAAGGTCAGATATTAGTAGCATTAATAATTGGAGCAGTTGGTTTACCAATAACAGGTTTTCTAAATGGTTCTTCAGCTGCTTTAATTTTCTCATATATTTTCAAAACACTCCCAGCGGGGATTTCTACAGGTCTTTGGATTGGTTTTGTTCTTTCTGGAAATATTGGTGGAGCGCTAACACCTCTTGGTTCAATAACAATTCTAATGGCATTAGAAATACTAAATAGAGAAGGAGAAACTATGTCTTTCCTACAATATATGGTAAAAATGCTCCCTCTCACTCTAGTTTTTGGAATACTGAGTATAGGTTATTCTGTGGTACTCATTGCTTTAGGATTATAGAGTTAAATAATTAGATCTCAAATAACAAATAAAAAAGGATAAATTTCTATTACAGTAATGATTACTTAATTCTAAAGAAATATAAAATGAATTAGCTTACTCTTTTATCCATAAACTTTATGAGCTTTAAAGAGCTTCAAATTATGATGAAATTTCTTTTAATTTCTGACACACATATTGGTGGTCAATTTAATGAATCAATGTATTATAAAGGAATAGAAATTGCTAATCAAAGTGATGTTGACTACTTAATTCATTGTGGAGATCTTACTAGTGATGGAACTCTAGCGCAATATGAACTATCAAAAATGTACCTAGAAAAAATTACAAAAAGACCATTTCTTATTGTTCCAGGTAATCATGATGGAGCAAATGTTGGTGATTTGTTATGGGAGGAAATCATTGGACCAAGATATTTTATTCATGCTGATGAAGAAAAAAAAGTTAAGATTTTTGGATTAGATTCTTCAGAACCTGATAGAAATACAGGTCGAATTGGAAATAAAGCAATTCAAAGGATATATGATGAATTTAAATCTCTACCAAATGATTGGTTAAAAACACTTGTTTTTCACCACCATTGCTTACCTATTCCATTTACAGGAAGAGAAAGAAGTACTATAAACGATGCAGGATCTGTAATTAAAGCAATTTTGGAGTGTAATATAAATCTTGTTTTTAATGGTCATCGACACATTAGTAACGTTTTTCGTCTAACTGATGGTGATGTTGATTCTTGGATAGTAAGTTGTGGTACATTATCATGTAAAAAAACT
>JAEOTG010000329.1 GCA_016839985.1 Candidatus Heimdallarchaeota archaeon
CAATTCCTCAATATGTTGTTCAATGTCTTCAGGAGATGTTGTTAAAATTTCATATATTTGTTCTCTTGACATAATTTCTGGGTTCCAAAAAATCCCTAATTTCTTCGAAGGATGAATATCAAATTCGACTATTTCTCCAAGAGCTGTTACAGATTTGATATCATGTGGTATTCTAACAAAATTGGATGGATCAATATATGATCTGTTTATTTCTGATGAATGCAGTAGAAATTCTAATTCATCTCTTTCTATATCTTTACTAATTCCTGCTAAACGACCATCTCGGATGATAAAACTCTTTTCAAAAATAGTTCTATATCGAACATCATGAGTTACGACTAGTATAGTTTTTCCTAATGCGATATTTACCTGTTTTAAAGTCTCTACCATATCTTTTGTGTTTTTACTATCCAGTTGACCAGTTGGCTCATCACATAAAAGAATCTCAGGATTTTTGGCTAGTGCAACTCCGAGTGAAAGTCGCATAGCTTCCCCTCCACTCAGTTTTTCAACAGTATTATTTGTTACATGTTCAAGATTTAGTAGCTTGAGTAACTCATTAACTTCTTTAATTGATTGTTCTCTAGGTAAGTAGAAAATTTTCTTTGGAATGAGTAGATTCTGCTTGACACTTAGATGTGAAAAAAGGTTTTCACTAATAAATTGGTGAATTAATCCAACATTGTAAAATCTAAATTCTCTTTTTTCGAATTCTGGCAACTTGTCATATCTAACATCTTTGATGTAAATAGCTCCACTAGTCGGTTCCTCAATACCAGATAGAAGTTTTACTAAAGTTGTTTTTCCAGCGCCAGAAGGTCCTATAACGCTTATTAATTCTCCTTCCTTAATATGTAGATTTAGTCCTCTCAAAGCTGGAACTGAAACCTCAGTTACTGGATCTTGATATATTTTTATTAGATCTTCGCATCTTATCATCTTTATCACTCCAAATTTCTTGGTCTAAATCTAATGAAGTTCACCTTCATAGCTACAAAAAATATTCCAAAGAATAGTAAAGGTATTCCAAGGAAAATTAGTAGCATTGTAGAAACAGGAAATTGAACTACATAAGGCAAATTAGCACTTCCAAAACCACTTTCAAGAAATAGAAATCCGAATAGTTTAACTAGTCCGTATCCAGCTGCTCCACCTATTGCTAATCCAGGCAATACACATGCAATTAGAAATTCTAATCCAGAAACAAAAATTATAGAATTCGTAGGTATTCCTATTTTCTTAAGTACATCATTTTTGGTTATTCTCTTTTGTAAGATTTTCAAAGGATTGCTGATACTTATAAAAACAACAGCCGCGATACATATGAGTATACCAAATACTAGTTCAGAAACTATAACAGGATAGAAAGGAATATTCTGAAACAACATATCATCTGCTTCTTCATCAGTGGCTTCTATATTGATGTTAAGCTCACTTCTCAATCTTTCAGCAAACTTTATTTGGTTTACTAAAGGACGCAATTTTATTAGAAGTCTTTCTCTTGAAACATCCCAAGAACTAGTTGTTTGATTAAAAAGAAAATAATTCTCTTTATTGGTTACAATATGATGTTCGTAATAAGAGTAAAATGTCCCTTCCGTAAGGAAAATCGGGAAAAATTCAAAAACACTTCCAATATCAAATGTGACATCAAAAGATGGACCATTGAACGAAAAAATGTTCTCTTCTCTAGCCATATATAGATAGAATGAGGTAGAAACTAGCATCGTTTGATTTTCTTTTAACTTGTTTATTTGTTGTTTCCAATCTGGAATTATATACTCTGGCGGTTCATAAGAAGTTGATACAAAATCATCCGTTTTATTAAGTACTAAAGTGTTTATTATGTTTAGTCCATATACATTCTGATAAACTGTAATATTTGTAAAACTAATAATCTCTTCATAGTTTGTTAATTTTGGGAGTATACTTAAATCCGAACTGTTCCAATTATCTATGAAGAGATCACTTCCTCCTGCAAAAAGTGACTCTACTTGAACTCTATTCTGGATTGCTAAAGGAGATACAATAAAAGGCATAATGATTCCGATTATTATTACATAAGTCATAAAAGAATTATTGAAAAGATTAACATCTGATCGTACATCAACCAGAGAGAAGGAAAATTTAGATTTTCTTGCTTTCCATGAGATTGTGCTGAATATAATAACAAAAACTTTGTGCAAATCTCTTAGAAATAATCCAAGCCCTAAGAGAATTATCATTGCTCCAACTCCCATTAAATAAACAAAAACTAGAATTAAGACATTACTTTCGAAATCAGTAAAAAATCCTCCAAATGAGAAGAATAACCAGTAGGATAATGCAGTTATACCTGCACCAAACAAAATAATAAGAAGATAATGAAGTCTTAAATTCTTTAATAATTGTACAAATTTCCTAGGTGGTTTTTCTACTTTTATTTTTGTTTTGGACATTCTTATTATCCTAGGTAGAGAGATAAAAAGTAGTAGAACAAAAGCAATACTCATTGCGATGGGTAAACTTGATAGATTGATTACTGTGATTGTTGATTTGAAACTGAGAAATTTATCTATACTCATTAAAGGTGGAACCAATGCAAGTGTTAATAAGAAACCCAAAGCCGATGCCATCACTACTTCAAAAATTTTCATAGTCAAATAAATAAATGAGATATTTCCTGTAGAAACTCCTTTTGAACGTAAAATCTGAATTTCTTGTTCGAAACTAGCTCCAAATAACTCGTTAACTTCAAAAATTAAAAACCAAGCAAGATACATTATTGGAATAGATAGAAAGAGTATAAGGAATTGAACAGTCCTTATTGAGCTATCAAGTAAAAACAATGCATAACTGAATTCATTAAAGAAAAACCATGAACCTCCAGTGGAAAATGGAAAAGAATGGGGACTTGAGTAGTCAAGATCTTGTATTTCTTCATTTAATTGATATATTCCTTCAGCTTGAAATTGACTAAAATCATATTGAAATTGAACTCTACCAAACATTTCAAAATCAAATTGTGAAATATTACCTAAGTTTGTTAAGTAATAATCTGTTTGAACTAACATATATGTATTTGTTTCAGAAACTATGAAGTTGATTGGATCGTAAGGTAAGTCATTATTCTTGCAAACTTGAAGTAAATGCTGATAACTAGGGGGAAGATAAATTCCAACAACTTTTAATTCAAAAGAATCAGCAGAATACAGTACCTCTGATGTTGCATTTATAGTAATAGTGTCTCCAACATCAATTTCATTATTAATTGCTAAGTGAGTTGAGATAATTGTTTCATTTTCCTTAGTTGGTAAAGATCCTTCTTGTAAGAAGGATTCCATTACATCAGAATAATTACTTGTATAGCCAATATAACCTAAATATCTTGTATGTGTATTTTGACCAGTTAAATTGAAACCAATAAGGGAAGAGCTCAAGGAATACTGGAATTTTGAAGCGACTGAAGAAAGTAGAATCGTTCTCGTTTGAATTGTATGTTCAATTCTTTCAAAAGCGAATTGAATTATATCAGGATTGATAACTCCTGAGGGAAATGTTGAAAATCGATCAATAGGAATATCAAAATAGATAGAATCTTGATCATTATTACCCACATCAAAGTTACTAAGAAAATCAAATACCAGGGTGCTTCTTTTAGAGTCAAACAATGTGGTGCTTGTAATTACAATGGTTGTTAATATTGTAAATCCAAGAAGACTTATAACCAGTCGTTTTTTGTTAGATTTCCATAGAGTTATTATCAGTGTAGATGAATTTTGGATGAATAGCCATATATTCAATAATATTAATTTAAGGTTCTTAGCATCTGGGATTACTGGTCTTAAAAGAAAAACTTTGAGTTTTGATAATCCTCTGTTTATTCTTCTAAAGAAAATTCCATAGATAAGTCCAAGTACTGAAATTGGAACAACAAAAGCATACCAATATCGTGTGAAAAAGTATGCAATTGCTGAAAGGCTTTTTACATTAAACATCAAAGGAGTTTCAGGTATGGGAATAATCAAATCAGAATATAGATGCAATGCAATAATAGATTTTCCTATTATATGATAACGAGCAGTTTCTTTTCTACTAAGCAAATTTGTGTAACTAAATATATATGAACCGTTTTCGAACATATAGGCATCAGTTGAATAATGTTCATATGAGTCAACACCTCCTTCTAGAATTACTGTTTCGACTGTTAAGCTTTGATTATCTACTGTTACGATGACAAATTTAGGTGTAATGCTGAACTGCTGATCAAATGGATTGTCTTCAAAATAAAAAAGTCTAGAAGTGGAACTAAATACATAGAATGTTTTGTTGACATAGCTATATGCATCATATTCTCCATAAAAGTAATCTATTGACGTTACTGATAAAGAAGAAAAATAGACAGATTCATTTATACCAAAACTTACTGAATAAAAATTACCAAAAGTAAGTAAAGATAAATGAAATAAATTATCTTGTCCTACAACAAGTTTCGTTTCAGCCCAATCTAAATCACTGTCAATAATTGTTGAATTATAATAACCATTTGTAGTAATCCCAACTACCATAATTTGAAAAGTACTTAGTTGAATTGAATCGTTATAATGTTGATACACATGTAAGGCAAAGAGTTGTTCATTCAAAACTACAAATGATTCAATATTATAAAATAAGAATGGAACATAATGTGCAGTAAATCCATAGGATTCATCACTATAATACTTTCCATGGATTATAAAAGAATGAGTTTCATTATAATAATTTGCATAAATTACATGAAAACAATTATCATCACTAATGATAGTCAGTTGATCAATATATTCTTGTGAAGAAAAAACGAATTTCACTTCTGAAACACCTTCTGACCAGCTATACATTTTTAATATAGTTCCTATATAGGAAGGTCCACTATATGAGTAAAATAAATACACCCCGTCATCATTAGAATGAGCTTCAAATATCATCTGACCAAAGAGTTCTTTTTCAACTATAGTTAATGTATTCTCCACAATGTGAAAAATAACGAAAGTCCCATTCCAGTAAGAAATTCTAACAAAAAGATGAGTTCTATTATTACTATCAACTATCAAATCAGTTTGAGTGAAGGAAACACTATTTGCCATCTTTATTAATGCTAATGGTTCATTAGTGACAGCTTCAGATAATGCTAACGAATTTGATGAGAAGAGTAATGAGAAGAAACAGATGAATAATAAAAAAAATACAATACAAATTCTCTTCTTTTTTTTCATCATCATGACACATTCACACATAATTATAAATTTAGTCTAGAATTGTCATAACTATCTAAAAGATTAATTGTGTAAAATTGAACACATTCATTTTTCTTTTTTTGGTCCGCTAAGTGTTAGTAACCAGAGTTGGTTAAATAAATAAGATAATAATAAAACAAAAAAACTAGCAGCAATTAGAAACATAACTGTTTGAGCAACCGCAAGCAGGCTATCTTTTAATGTAGTACCAAAAGGAAGAAATCTCCAATCTCCAATTCCTAAGGCTCCAAAGAAGAATGGAGGCCAAAGAATAAGACTGCTAATAAAAAGAATTTTATTATCATACCATTTTCTTTGCATAGATTTAATCTCTTCTTTAATATCTTCAGTCTTCGGAATATCCTTGCTTTTACTCATTAACTCATAAAGACTGTGAGAAGCTAATAAATCTATCGAAGAAACCAGAAAAAAGATTATATGAAAGCAACCACAAGATATGGTAATGAAGAAAGAGATGACTTTAGACAAATGCATTCATGGTGTTTTAAACTGGCAACAATTGGAATACTTCTGTAAGAGGTTCGACCTTGATCCATCACAGATTAAAGCAAATTTTGATGGATGGAGAAAAGTGATTTTGTATACTGAGGATAGAGTATTTATGTTTCCTCGTGATCCTAGGGGGATTGAATGGCTGGATGTAGAAATTGCAGCATATGAGCTTTTAAACAATTACAAGAACCTCCCAGTACCTTCTCTTTTAGAAAGAGTAAAAGATGAAAAAATATCATATTACGATTTTGCTGTGGTTTCTCGTCTGAGAGGATTAGCTTATTCCAAATATGAGAAGGAGATAACATTTGATAAAGTAGAAAAGATGTTAGAAAATCTAGCTGAACTTTTTGCTCTTTGGCATGAAATCCCTTTACAAGAAATACCTACAAAAATAAGAAAAAGAACCATTTTTGATGAAACAATCTATCAATGGGAATTGGAGATATTAAAACCTACAACAATGAAAAAGGCATTTGATTTAGCTTTTGAGGAATTGGTTAAATATATCAAAAAAAATGGAGATAGTTCATTTGAATCATTATCAACTGAAAAAACTAAAAATCTATGGGAAAATAGTTTACAAGAAATCATTTCATTAGAACCAGTTCTTCTTCATAGTGATATACATGAAGATCAAATCTTAATAGATACATTGGAGAGTATGAAAATATCAGGGATATTGGATTGGGAAACAGTAAGAGTAGGGAATCCTGTTTGGGAATTTAATTTCTATGAATGGGGATATGGAATTTGGGATTGGAGAAAGAAGTTTAATGAATTAAGAAGAAAGATGTGGAAAATATACTTAGATAAAAGAGGGATAAAACTCGAAAGTTATGAAGGATTAAATGTATTCTATGCTTTATCTGAATTTCTTAAAAGTTTAAACAAACCTATTGCAAAACACGAAAATTCAATTCTTCTGAGTTTAGAGAGCTTAGTTGAAATATCAAAAGTATTGGAAAAGGAAAAACAATGATTATTTAATCTCCGTGTATTTTCTTCTTTCCTTTCTTCGTTTTCATCATTTTATGAGTAGGTAACAGAGGTTGTATTTGTCCTTCTTCAATTTTTTCAGGTTCAAGATCTTCTAGTTTAATATCTATCTCTTCTAAACCTTGATGAACATAGTATGTATTGTATAAATCAGCATAAATTCCATCTAGTTCCATTAATTCATCATGTGTTCCTTTCTCCACTAATTTTCCATAGTCAAGAACTATAATTCTATCTGCATCTTTGATTGTAGATAATCTATGGGCAATAACAAAGGTTGTTCTTCCTTTGAATAATTCTCTCTGTGCAGCTTGTACAAGTGACTCTGTAAAAGCATCCAAACGACTTGTGGCTTCATCTAAAACAAGAATACGAGGATTAGCTAACATCATTCGAGCAATAGTAATTATTTGTCTTTGTCCTGCAGATAATTTCTTACCCCCTTCAACAATGACTGTATCATAACCATTTGGCAAAGCATCTATGAATTCATCTGCGTTAATTTTTTTAGCTATTCGTTTAACATCTTCTTCTGTTCCGTCAGGAGCTCCATA
>JAEOTG010000330.1 GCA_016839985.1 Candidatus Heimdallarchaeota archaeon
ACCATTGCATTAACAGCCACTAGACAACACAAACCACGCCTCATAAGAAGCATAAAACACTACACAGTACAATAAAAACTATGAAAAAGAGACATCAAAAGTCGAAAAAACAGTGAAAACCATCAACAAAAGAACTACTATAAAACTAAATCACTTGATAATTCAGACAAGACTCTATAACAAATAGAAAATAAACCAAACAAAATAAACAAGTTACACATTTAACAGACAATTTCTAAACAGGCTAGCGCGCACTTTTTTATGATATTATCATATTTTGACATTCAAATATTTCATTATACAAATCTTGAAGTAAACCTTGTCTAGTATCCTTCTCTGGACCCTTTTGCATACTTTCTACATTTTTTTTAAGTTCTTCATATATTTTTTTTCTCTTTTTTACGTAACCTTTCATATATTCGCTAATTAATAAATCAATAATGTCTTGAAATGATCTGTCTTTTCCATTTTGAATTGATAATCTTCCTTTAATCTTACTTAGATTATAATGTGTTTCTTCGGATATTTTAATTGTCGTCAATTATATCACCATTATACAAACTATAACCTAAGAACTTAATATTTTTTTAATTATTATTCTCTCCAGTCTTTATCCCTGTTAGCACGCACGTAGAACCTATATGTAGAATGTTTTAACATGTTTTATGCTTAAATCAGTAATTCTGATAATTTGAATTGATTATGTGGGAAAACATAATAAGAATGTTAAAATTGATATGTGTTTGGTGCTTGTAGTTGTCTGTTTGTTTTGAGAGAGAGCTACTCATTGTTAATACTAATGTAGATAAAGTGGTTAATGCTTGTCACACAACCCTAAAGGAAATTGGTCTAAAAGTTATGAAAACTGAGTCAACTAAGGAGGGAAAGACAACGCTTTTTGCAGGGGAAGGTAGATTAGTACCTTTATTGACAAAAGCTTTGTTATATCCTCTTGGTCTTGATGATTATATTCCATCTGCTCAAAGATCTGGTATACATATAATGATTTCTCCAAGAGCAGATGGGATCCATGTAATTGTTTGCGGAATTGCACTCGACGAAATGACAGCAAAATTGGAGGAATATACCAAAGAGGATTTTATTGAAGAAGTGACAGATACACTTGAAGCATGGGATTTTGAAGAAAAATTTATTAAAAAACTACTGAAAAGTTTTCCAAAGAGTAAAGAACTAAAATAGTAATCTGCAAACAATTTCAGTAATTAGCATAGTCCTTGTAATCCAGCTCCCTATCTTCAATTTATTATAATTAGAACAATGTAGTGGAAGTTTCCAGTTGAGAAAGAACTGGAAAAATATAGAAAAAGACTGGATTTTGTGTAAACTCAATTAATCTAGAATAATGAAGAATTTTTTATAAGGTTTGTTAGCCATTTCTTACTTTTACCCATAATGTGAGTATTGCTTCTAAAACTTCTCCTTTTAGGGATTTATGTATAGGTATGCTTATTTCGTACTGAAGACCATTGATTGGGTTGAATGATGTTTGATCTAAAGGAACATTAGAGATTGCAGGTCTGAATCCATGTTTTTGTGCTAGTTCTTGTATTTCTGGTTTGTGAAGAAAGAGAAGGAATTGTCCTGCTGCTAATCTTTGTAGATCATTTATCCAGGTTGCATTTAAGATAACAAATGGGTGGTCAGACATCAGTGTTCCACTCTTAGGATATACTGCGACTAAAGGATCATTCCATTTATTTAGGGCTAACAATGAATTGTCAAGAACAACATTCTCGTATATCCCAAAGAAATCAATTGTCCCAGGACCACTACCAGCAGCCCAAGAACCAAAGAATCCAGTACTATCCCCATACATCACAGCTTTAGATTCAATGGTGCTTACTATCTCAATAACAGTCTCATTCATCAAATCTTCAACAGTCAAATCTTCAGGTCTTTTTCCAACTGCCTCAGCAAACTCTAAAACAACAGTCATAGTTCCACCATTACTCAAAAGAGGATCAGGATGACCATACTTAAAATCTACACCTTCTTTTGCCAGATAATAAAGATCCATAAATCCAGTAATATTATATTCTTCTATAACTGATCCCCAACCAGCTAAAACTACTGGAGATAAAATTAAAGGCCAATAATCAACAGCAATATCATAATTCAAACCCGTTACATCACGCCATTGTGTATTCATATATGGAATCCAAATACTTGAAGCGGGAGACCAAACAGTTGGTTTCTCATTACCATTAAGTATATCTCGGATAGAAGAAACAGATCCAGCAGGTGTAAGCCAAACAGAAACAGAAATGTTAAAAGTCCTCTCAAACCATACTTCAAACATAGGAATAACTTCTTCAATCCAACCTTGTTTTTCACTTGAATACAAAAAATCAATCTCGATTTCACTAGGCATCCCATCACTGTAAACAGGTACACCTACATTTGAATATAATAAAGAGATAAAAGAAAAGGCAGAGAATCCGAGAAGTAAACCAGCCATAAGTAATAAATAACCCCGTCTAACAAACAACAATTTAATTCCCTCATAAACATGAAGTCTTCTAATCTATAAAAAATTACTCCTATAAATCTAGAATTAAATTTATAAAAAAGCTAAAATAAATTTTCACTTTAGTGTAAAGTGGAAAAAAGTGTTACTAAACAGTAAAAACTAAAAATGAATTGTTTTTGAGTAGCAAGAAATACTTAAATAACGAAAAAAGTAAAACTTGGTTTATGGAGATTCAAGGAAATTGAAACCTTTGTAAGCATGCGCGCGCTAAGAATCTGATGGAAACAGTCAAGAATCGAATAGGCCAAATAAAAGTAGTCACAAGTCCCAATTTTAAGGCTTGTAAGGGAAAGTGAAAAATATTATGGAACCGGGAATAGAAGAAGGTGACGTTCCTGAGATAACGTCCAGATCAATGAGAGAAGCGGAACCAAGATTACAACAGTTGTTCGAGAAACTAATGAGCGGAATAGTCGACGAAAAAAGTCTAATCCGCGTGGGCACCTCGGGCTTTCGAGGCAGAAGCGGCGAGCGACTCGTTAGAAAAATCTCAGAAAACGACATAAGATTCCTGAAATCAAAGAAGAGTACCTTGTCATTTTCAGTAATGGACAAGGTGCCACATAATATTTAAGAAAACAAGAATAGTAAAAAACGTTGCCTGTCGAGTATCAACTCTAACGAAAAATCAATTATAGTATTTTGTCCTCCATAAAGCTAAAAGAAGAGATATTGAGAGAGGTCTCTGACAAATCAAACAAAGGTGAAATAA
>JAEOTG010000046.1 GCA_016839985.1 Candidatus Heimdallarchaeota archaeon
GAAATGATTCTACCTAAAGGAGTAAAAATTTCACAAGAAAATCTAACAAATATTCAAGCTGATAAAAACAAATTGTCACAGATTTTAAAGAATCTATTTGAAAATGCAGTCATCCATGGAAAACCCAAGAGAGTTACAGTGAAACAATTAGAAACAGAGGATGAAATAATTCTAATTGTAAAGAATGATGGTGAAAAGATTAGTCCTAAGGTTGTGAAAGATGCATTTGAAACAAGTTTTTCAACAAAAGAAATGCTTGAATGGCACGGTTTAACTATTGTAAAGAAATTAGTTACAGCTCATGGATGGGATATTAGACTTGATGAATATGATGAAATGACTTGTTTTGAGATAATAATACCTAAAGAGGTCATTTTTGAATAGAATAAATTCGATGGTTTATAGACATGAATAAGGAGCAGTTACTTGAGAAACTAATTGCATTTATCTATCTTTTGAGACCTGAAAGAACAATCATGGTAGCATCAATCACAGGAACAGCTGCTGTTGCTTCTGGTGCACAGTGGCAAGATATTCTCTGGATTACGCTTGCTGGTTGGTGTTTAGCTGTATCTGGTTTTTCTCTCGATTTCTGTGCTGACAAGGAATTAGATAAATTAGCACCTAGAGAGAAAATAAGAAGAAATCCTATAGCGAGAGAAATGATCTCCTTACCTGTAGGGATAGTTTTTTCTCTTTCATTTATGGTAGGAAGCTTTGTTATTACTCTACTTAAATCTCCTTTCGGTTTAATACCTTGGGGGATTATTGTTTTAATTATAATAGGATTAGCTTTTCATTGGTTCAACTCTCCAGTAGCTAGAGGATTGACACTTGGTGGACTACAATTGTTGTATTTCTTCATGGGTGCAACAGTAGGAACAATTTATGATGAGATAATTGTTTTAGCTATCATGTTCTTCTTTGCAATGTTTGGAGGAAAAGGCGTAACTGATATAAGAGATTTCCCACAAGATCAAGAAACTCCAATTCAAACATTCCCCAAAAGATTTGGTATTAAAAGAACTGCACAGATAACAGCTGCAAGTTTATCAGTTGCATATGTATTAAGCTTAGTTGCTTTTTTCATAAGTGATTTTAGCAATCTCTATCTTTATCTGGACATAGTCTTCATTGTTACAGGAATAATAATCACTGGACTTTTCTTGTATAAGGCTTCTCCTGAACTCGCTTTAAGAATAACTATGGTTTACATGATGGGACAAGGAGTTATAATTTGCTTGGCAATAATTTTAGGGAAATTGTTTTAATTATCCCGTTCAAAAATCTACAAATTCCTACAAAAAAATCTATATTAAAAAGAAAAAAGAAGAAAGTTTACACTAATTCTGAACCACAATTTTCACAGAATTGAGCTCCAGCTGGAGGTTTATGACCACAGTATGGACAGAAACTTGTTTCAGATATAACTTGAGTAGTTGCTTGTCTTTTTGTCATTGGTCCTACAAATTCTGGAGCTTGGTGGTAACTTATGGATTCACCAAAAACAATTTCTCCTGTAGTAGTGTCATATCTATATTTTATTTGTCCTGCATTTCGTAAATCTAGAAGAATTCGAAGTATATCGTTTGCGCGTATGTTAGTTTCTGTTGATAAAGCTTCAAGTTTTATACTGCTACTTCCTTTAGCTTGTGCAGTTACTAACATAGCTCTTCTTAATCTTCTATCAGTTTGTACACCACTGATACCACCTATCAGAATGAAGAAAGCAGGTATAAACATATAATATCCCCACGCACTTAAACCGATAAAATCAGCAGGTGTATATAGAAAAACAATTCCTAAAATCCCAACTAAAGCGAAAACTGCAGCTGTTCCAAACGCTGATAAACTACCAGTGTATTGCTTTTTTGTATAATATCGATCTTTAGTCATAGAATCAACTCAATCTATCATTTTTCTTATAATTAATAAGGTTTTAGGGAAACAAGGAATCAGGTATTTTTGTTTCTGTTTTTCATTCTTTCTTGAACACTCTTTTTAATTCTTGGTTTCACTAATCTGAATGCTTCAACTAAAAGAAAAATACCATAAAAATAAACAAATAGAATCCCTAGTTGTGTTCCAGGAACATCGCTCGAGTATGCGTCTTCAAATATTTCCCCTATTTTTATTAAAGGATATAGTACAAAATATGCAGGATTTAATTTATGTTCTACATTATAGGGAGAACCAAAGGAATTGTAGATATAACCATTCATTTTTTCTTTTAATTCATTAAAAATTGCCTGTTCAGAAAATTCAGATGTATTAAGAGTTGTCCATGCATAAACTGGTCTTGGTTCATGCATATCAGTAGAGGCTAAAATTCCTATACTATTGTTAATGCAGAATTGATGGTTTTCATCATAGTACTCATCATTATTTACTATTTCAAAGAAATCAACACCCCAGTTTAAAAGTTGCTCTCTCGATGGAATATTATCTGTTAATCTTCTATTTGAAGAGTAATGATTAACTGAAACCAAACCTCC
>JAEOTG010000331.1 GCA_016839985.1 Candidatus Heimdallarchaeota archaeon
GATCTATCCGAACTCTCACCAACTTATTGTTACTGCTCAGTTGGATGGATTAAAGAACTCTTTGAGAAAGCAACTGATAGAGATGTAGAGGTTGAGTTAATTCATTCTGTAATTAGTGGAGCTGATGAATGTAGGTTTAAAATCCGATTCTAATCTTTTCCCATAAATATTTAAAAATGAGCAATACACTCTTTCTATGATTTTAAATGAAGTATGATTTTGATCAAGTAATTGATAGAACGGATACTCATTCAGTAAAATGGGATAAAAATCTACTTGAAGAATTCTTTGGAACTTCTGATGCATTACCTCTTTGGGTTGCTGATATGGATTTTCTATGTCCCCAACCAGTTGTTGAAGCAGTTACAAGGAAGGCTACAGAAGGTATTTATGGTTATAGTTGGCACAAAACACCTGAATATTTTGATGCAATTATTCGCTGGATGAGTAGAAGACATGGTTGGAATATTGATAAAGAGTCAATTGTTTTTTCACCAGGTATTGTTCCAGCAATTGATATCATGATTAGAACATTTTCTAATATAGGTGAAAAAGTTATTATCCAATCTCCTGTATATTATCCATTTTTCTCAGCTGTTCAGAACAATGGAAGACAACTCTTAACTAATCAGTTAAAATATGAAAATAAAAGATATACAATAGATTTTGAAGATTTTGAAGAGAAAGCAAAAGATCCTTTAACAAAAATTTTCATTCTATGCAGTCCTCACAATCCTGTAGGGAGAGTTTGGAGTGAAGATGAACTTAAGAAAATGGGAGATATCTGTTTAGAAAATGATGTTTTAGTAATTTCAGATGAGATATGGCATGACCTGATCTTAACTGGAAATAAGCACATTATTTTTTCAAACATATCTGAAGAATTTGCAGATAAATCTATTACTTGTACAGCTCCAAGTAAAACCTTCAACATGGCAGGACTTCAAACTTCAAATATTATCATTTCCAATGAAAAAACGAGAGAAGAATTTAATTTTGACATATCACGAAGAAACAATTTAGGAATACCTAACGCTTTTGGAATTGTAGCATTGATGGCTGCATATAATGAAGGAGAAGAATGGCTTTCCCAGGTTCTTGAATATATTGAAGGTAACTTTGGTTTCTTACAAAACTTTCTAGAAGATAAACTACCTGATGTTGATATGGTTGGACCTGAAGGAACTTATCTAGCTTGGTTAGATTTTAGCTTCTTAGGAATGAATGATGAAGATAGGAAAGAATTCTTATTGAAGAAAGCTAAAGTAGCACTAGATAGTGGAGGAATTTTCGGACCAGGGGGAGAAGGATTTGAAAGAATAAATGTTGCATGTCCTAAAACTATTCTAGAAGAGTGTATGAATTGGATATATAACGCAATAAAAGAAGAGAAAAAATAATGGAATAAAATTTCCTTTATTCTTTGTAGAAATGAACTTCTTCAGGATTAATAATTTCCTCTGTTAAATATGGCATTTTGGTTATTTTTTCTTCTTCAGTAAAATCTTTAAGCTTTATTCGAAAGAATTCTTCCCAATTATGCCAACACCCCTTTTGACAAACTAAACTAACATGAATTATTTTGTAAAAAATCCCATTATCCAGGTGATATGTTTCTTTTTTCTCTAACACAGTAATATCTTCTGTAAAACAATTAGGGCATTTAAATTCATCTTTAATCATTTAGTTCATTAGAATATTCTCATGAATAAATAAAAAAGTAACCAAGAAGGCAAAAATTTGAGTGTTTTACAATAAAAAAAAGAGAAAAAATAGTTTAGATCTTTTTCTTTTGGAATTTAGCAATTGTTATAATAGCTATAAATCCAATTATTGGGAGAAGTGTAGCAGATATTGAATTATTTCTTCCTTCTAATTGTTTGGAAAATTACAACTATGATACTTGTAAAAACAAGTGTTGGATAAAAATAAAATATATTTTCTGTGGTTGGACACAAGTCGGAAGGCAATACTGTCCAATTATTAGTGTTATAATCATAAGTGTAGATAGTGTTGTGAAGAACTGAGAGATCTGTTGCCATTAATCCTCCAAATAGAATAACCAAATCGCTTTCTGCATCATAAGCCATCTGGTGTGCTATTCTATAAGGTTTCATTGTTATTGGATTCATGTTTTCCCAAGTTTTTGTATTATAATCGAATGCCCATGTCTCATCTTGATGAACACCACCATCACCAAATTCCCAACCTCCTACAAGTATAACTCTATCACTTTCTGAATCATATGCCATTGCTCCCCAAGAAGATTGATAAGGTGTTCCAGAGGGATTTAGATAAATCCAATTATTATCATTATAATCATAAGCTTTAGTATCATATTTCATATATGCCCACTGCTTGTAGGTTGTTCCTCCATAGATGATTATCACATCGTTAATAGAGTCATAAACCATTGAATGTCCACTTTTTCCAGATGGATATTGTGTAGGAGCACAATCACTTGAAACAAAACTAGTAGCAAAAAGCAGAATGACTATCAACATTACAGCTGTGAAAACTGGTATTTTCTTTTTCTGTTTGTTCTTTTTCATTTTTTCACCTTAAGTTGTTAAATGTTTTACTTTATTCTTAAAATTAATAACAACTAGTAAGAGATTATTTTAATACTTTTTTGATACGATTTTGAAAGAACAAAAGTGATTTTACAAAGGATTGGCTAGTAGTGGATATAGATCTATACTTCCTGCATCCCCCCAAATGGAGTAAGAACCTGAAAAATCATAATCAAACCAGAAATTCCCCTCTAGTTTAGTTATGTCATACCAAGTGTTATTATATCCATTATCTAATGCTTGATAATTAGTAAAAGGATAAAGAGCATTTTCAATAAAAGCATTATGATGAATCGTGTTGTTGTAACGATCCGGATTAAGATTCAATCCATAACTCATACAGTATTTAATGAGTGTATAGGAAATAGTACAA
>JAEOTG010000332.1 GCA_016839985.1 Candidatus Heimdallarchaeota archaeon
ACCAATAGCGATACTTGTAAAAATAGCAGGTTCATTTACTGGAGCATTATTCTCCACAAATCCAATAAAAGAATTCCTTTATGTTCGAAAATCTAAACAAAAGAAATCTAGTAAAAGTGAATCTACTGAAGTTAAAGAGAAAAAGAGTGAAGAGAAATTTTTCAAGAATATAAAACCAAATATTATTTCTTCAGCGAAAATTGCATCAGGAATGATACCAAAAGGAGAAATAACTCTAGTAATTGCAGCAATAGGTTTAGCAGCAGCTCAAGATTTTTCAAATGAATTCAGTATTATAGCAGGAGAACTTTACTCAGTTATCATCCTATTAGTACTTGTAACAGTATTTTTAACACCATTTCTACTAAGGATTGCATTCAGGTCTCCAAAACTTAAAGAAAAAGACACTGATAAAAATGAAGTGAAAAATTGAAGAAAAATTTCTTTAACTTTCTTCCTTTTTCAAAAGATATCTATCTGCGAAATGTTGAATCAAAGTTTTTGCTTCATCATAGTTTAGAGATAGTTGAGGACCCCAAATTGATTTAGCTCTTTCTAATTTTCCCATAAGTAAACCAAGCTTAATTCCTGTTACAGTATTCCTAGTATAAAGCTCATTTCCACTAAAATTTAAAACACCAAATTCTTGCATAAGTTTTCCATGAACCTGGCTTATATGACCAAATTCTTCAGTTATTATATCAAGCTCCTTTTCTACTTCAGTCCCTTCTTTTAGCTCTTCATAATTAATTTCAGGGATAAATACGTAATGTTCAATCAAACGTTCTATCACTTCTTCAATTTCTGAAAACAAATCATAAGTTTCATCAGGTATCAGTACTGTTAATTTTTGTTTCTTTGACATCATAAACACCTCTAGAGTTTGTTGAGAGAATCTAAAGCTATTCCTAGTTCTACAATTGCCAAATAATCATCTTCATATTCAACTAACAAATCCTTTTGGATTTTGATTTTCTTCTTTATTTCTACGATATCTTCAGTCTTTTGTTTTGTTTTTTCTTCTAGCAATCGTAGATTAAAGAAGAATCGAATTTTTTTCCAAAAATCAAGATTATTATGTTCCGAGAAGCTTTCAAAAAACTCTTCTATAAGTTCTAGAATCTTTTTAGAGTCTAAATCTTTTTTTTGAGAGATATTCAAAATCTTTTGCTTCTGTTTATAAGTTAAATCATGTTTAACATACTTTTTTTTACTCGACATCTTAGTTACCACTACACATTTTGCACTTTTCTTTCAACAATTAAGGTATCAACGGCAGTTAAAGACATAACTTCAATTGTTTTTGCAATAGTTACACTATCATTGAAGCTAGGATCTATTCCTGCTACACCTGCTGCACTAACAATATCATATATAGCTAGTTTTGAAATATCATTTGTGTTTATTTTCCCCATTAATTTTGCTTCAAAAGAGATTACAGAATGAATATAGGAAGGCGATTGAATTCTTTTACCCACTTTCAGCATTTTTGAATCTAATTTATCTTTTCTATATGCTAAAATAAGCATTCTGTCTTCTCCTTTTCTCAATAAGTTTAGGGTCAAATTATCAGGTATTGGCTCATCAGAAATTGAAAGAATCATTTTGTTATTGCCAAGTTGAAAATATTTAGTTATAACATACAATTCATGATCATTAATAGTTCCACTTACTCCTAAAAGCGGAGTAACAGAAACTAGATATCTACACAATTCAGCAGGTAGTTCTAGTTGATCAAACATATTTTAGACTTTTTGGAACTCATTTAAGAAACTTGTTATTAGAAAAGTATTGGGAGTTTCAAAGGGATTATATGCAATTAAGTGTTTACTAATTATATGGAAGAGATCAGTTTCGATGAGTTTATGAGAAAATCAGGTCAAATTCTTGAAAAATATCGTTCAAATGTAGCACATCTATTGAAAATAAGAAAAGACATAGATCAACTATTTTTCATGCCAGAAGAGATGGTAGAGTACTTTTATGCAAATAAAAGTGAGTATTATACTTGGCAAACAACACAAGAATCAATTGTTACTCTTGTAGATGCGTATCTAGAACAAATAGTGAATATGATGGATGCTAAAGGTTCTCCAGAAGATTTCAAATTTTACCTAAAGGATCAAAGGTTACCTGTAATGGTTCTAATAGAAGAAGAAAATAGTGAAGAAGAAGATCTGGTTATTGAAGAAGAAGAAGAATAGTTCATTCATTTGAATATTCTTTTAAGCGATTAAGCAGATCTGATAAAATCATACCAGTTACACCCCAGATTTTGTAATTACTATAACTATAATATGGTAATCTCATTCCATCAAAATCTCCCATTAAAATATTTTCTGGATCCATTAAATCTGAAATTGGTGCAAAGAAATAATGTTCAACTTCAAGATTATTTGCTCTTATTGGAGTATCTTTTTCTACTAATCCTACAAAAGGAATAACATAGTAGTTGCTTATTGTCGACATAGGATTAAGTCTTCCAACCATTGTTATGTTCTCTTTTGTTATTCCAACTTCCTCCTTAGTTTCTCTATAAACTGTTTCTAGGATATTACTATCATTTTCTTCAAATCGACCACCAGGAAATGAGATTTGCCCTTTGTGATGACTTACAATTTGTGTTCTCATAGTAAAGAGAATCTTATCTTCTTCCTTGAAAATAGGTACTAAAACAGCTGCTAATTTAAAACCAGGGTTCACATTCACATGTGAGGATAAAGGTTCAAGAATTTCTCGCAGCTGTTCCATATGAATAAAGACTGTTAAATCCTTTTTAATTCATCGAATGTTTCAATTGCTTAAATAAAAATTTCTATAATGAGAATATAAAAGAAAAACAAAGAATAAAAAACAGACTTAAAAAGTAGATCTAACTTCTTCATCAAGTTTGAAAACTTTTTCATCAATGTTTTCTATATCTTCTAGCTCTTTATACATTTTTTCGGCATATTCAGGAT
>JAEOTG010000047.1 GCA_016839985.1 Candidatus Heimdallarchaeota archaeon
GGTTACATTAAACAAAATATTGTATCTGGTAAAACACAAATAGAATCAACTGCTTTGTTAACTCCTCCACTATCCTATGAAGAGGAAGAAAAAGAAGAAGCATCTGAATAAGACATCAAAATCTTATTCAAATTTTTTATATATTTGGGATAGATAATGAACGAAATAGAAGAAACTGCAGAAGAAAGAAAACTATACGAAAGAATATCAGATAGGATTCTAAGTAGCTCATATCTTCAAGCTTTAAGAGGAAGACTAACGGGAGAGAAAAAACTCGCAGTTTTAGTTGATGGACCAAATTTCCTAAGAAAGATAAATGACAAGCAAATCAAATTAGGGGATATTGATGATAAAATTCAAGATTTAGGAAAAGCAACCATAAAAAAAGTTATTCTAAATGAATTTGCTAGTCAGAAATTAATTAAAGCAATAACAAATAGTGGATATGAACCTATTGTATCAACTCATGATACGCATATTACTATGGTTGTTGAAGTTATGAACGTTATTCAAAAAGAAAAACAAATAGATATGGTGGTTATAGCATCAAGACATGCAAGAGTGAACCCTATATTGCTTAAAATTAAGGAAAAAGGAATAGAAACAGCTGTTGTTGGGTTTGAACCTGGATTTAGTATTGCATTAAAAAAATCAGCTGATTACACGATTTTAATTGAATAATTTTACTTATCTTAAAATAAATCTGCAATACTTTCTAACTGAACATACATCTCTTCTTGTTCAAAACTAGGTAAAAGCTCACTATCTGCAACTGTTTTTAGTTCGTCTCTAAGTCTGTAAAAGGCTTTACGATTAACAGTTTTTTTTGTAATAAACTTTTTCTCTTGAAGCTGTTTAAGGTGGTGTGTAGCAGAAGTTTTTGCTTTAATATCTGAATTTACAACTACTTCTTCATATGTGATACCATAATCAAAAGCTATAGATTTCATTGAGATTAATGAGAGAATTCTTGTTTGTGTATTATCTCTTAAAGTAACAAGATTATAGAATTCTTTATTTGAGGATATACCTAGAATTGCTCCAATATCGTTAACTAGGTGTTGGGATGCACTATCTAAACCATTATAGAAACATTCCTCACAAAGACGAACACAAATCATTATAGCATTGTTAATACTCCCTCCAGAAATCTCTGATATTTTGGATATAACTGAAGCAGTAAAGGGTCTTTGAATCTTTCCATCAATTGATAGTTTCATTTTCAAAATCTCTTTGATGTCGTCCTTTTCCAACGGCTTAATTATAAGGCTTTGAATAGTTTTGTTAAACAAATCATAGTTTGATAATGCAAGTTTACTCTTTAATCTAGTCCAACCAGAGTGCGAAAGAACAAAGATTATAGAAGCATCTTGAAAATCTCTTTCAAAAGCAAGTCGAAAATCCTCGAAGAAATCAATGAGAAAATCAGAATGGTCAATAATTACAACAGAGAGAGTATCGCCACCAATTTCTAAATCCCCTAATTTATTTCTAAAATTTTGAATAGTTTTAGTAATAGAATATTGGGTATTTTCAAAAACAACGTGTTCTTTGGCATTGATTAAAGTAAGATTGTGATGATTCTTTAGAAGATGATAAGTAAGCTCAATAGTAGTAGAAATACCTGATTGACTACTACCATATAAAATACCATCAAGAACAAGAATTTCCTCATTTTTATCTCTTTTTTTTGATTTTTCAACATGACTTGAAAAAATCTTTCCAATATAATGAGAAATATTCCTGATTCTTCCTTGTTGAAAAGATTGATGTTTTAACTCTTCAATGGATGTATCTAAAAAGGGATTGCTTTCAAAACCAAAGGAAAGAAAAGGATCTTGAGGAACATATGAATCCTCTTTTCCTTTTTCAAAAGCTTCTAAAGCAAGCTTTTCCAAATCATCCATTTTAATCACTTGAGAAATTACGTGGAAAACATCTACAATACTATTGGAGTATATCGAATATTAAAATATTTCGAAAAGTTCGAATTATTCGAATTTTCATATGAAACTCGACGAAATAATATAAAAAAGTCACAAAAATAGATGATAAGTTTACTGAAATTAGTTTTAAGATTAGATTGTATCACTATGGTGCTAGTAAAAAAATATCTACCAAACAAAATTGGATAAATTATTATATATTGATTTTATAAGGAATTAGGATTTCTCGATTTTCTTCTTGATACATAAGCTAATCCGCAAATGGATAATAATATCATAACTACAGAATATTTTGTTTTTCTTACCGTTATATCGTATCCTGCTGATTCAACGTACTCTCTAGCTAAACTTAAATCAAATCTATATGGTTCCAGACCTTCATGAAACCCAACTAAGTAGTTTGGATAAGGTATTGCTCCTGGCGCTCCTATTCCCCCTAGAATTTCATCAATTATTAATTGTCTATTAATTATGTGACTTATTGCTTTCCTCAAATTTTTCGCTGCTTCTTGGGTTCCTACTGGAGTTAATTCGCCTGTTCCTATGATTGGATGTTTCATATTAACTGCTAATTCTTCATGATATGGAGGGTCTACAATAGAAAAGTCAATACTTTCTTTTTCTTCATAATCTGTTAGGATAAATTCATATCTGCAATCAATAATATCTACTTCATTTAGTTCAAACTTGTTTATTGCATCTTCTCTGTTTTCTATGTATTTTAAACAAAGTCTATCTAAGTGAGGTTCTTCAGTGTTAGCTATTGTTAAATTCTTCCAGTAAGGATTTTGAACTAATTCAATATATGATTCATTGTAATAGCTTATCATAAATGGACCACATGATTTCACTAATGCTCCATTTAGTTTGGTGGAAAAAGGTTCTTCTCTTAAAGAAGAATAACATCCATAAGTGTCTATTATTGGTTTAACTTCAGTTTTATCAATTATTCCATAAGTTAATAGATTTTTAGGAAACGCATAAGGTTGTTTTAAAGTGAATTTTACAGTATCTATATCAATAGCTTCTATTGATTCTTTCTCTTCTAACCATTGTTGAATAAATGCTGTTTCAGTTAAATCACTAAGAGGATTCAATAAAATTTCATATGTGTATACAATATCTTCAGCAAGAATTGTTTCTCCATCACTAAATTTGGCATTAGGATCAATATCTACTAAAATCTCTGTTCCAGCTGCATTGATCGTATAATTAATTGCAATCATAGGTTCAATTTCGTGAGTTCCTTGGCAACGACTAAATAAACTTCCATAGACAGCTCTAATCCATGAAAAAGTGTTTTTTTCTGAAGTAAAAACATTTTTTTCATTAATTGGAAATGGGATGGCAAGGCTAATATTTCTATCATCTCCATCATCCCATTTTTCTGCTCTGTATTCACCAATTGAAGTTAAGTAATAATCTATTCCTGTTATATTTTTCTTATATCCAAAAAATATCCTTGGGTATACAATACATATCGATGGCAATTCATCATATAATAGATCTTGTAAATGATAGGAATAACTTTCTTTTTGATTCCAATCAATTGTGGTCAGGTATGATTCTAAATTTGTGTTAAATTCCGGATTATCATATTGGTAAATATTCTTCCCTCGAGTTAGAGAATTTACACTTACATTTGAAAACCAGATAGTTGGATCCCATTCAGGAGATTGAAAGATTCCTGTGAAAAAAACATCAAATCCCCCATCACCATATGCTGGTATTTCATCATCTTGAAAGGGATAATTGTATGTTCTTTTTGTGATATTTTCCCAATTTGTTCTTTCATGGTAACCTACGCCTATTCCTATTTTGAAAAGATTCTGATTCAATGATAATGCCCATTGTACTCTAGCTGGATTATGATCATGAGTAAGTATATTAATTTTGAAGACTATTTGAATTTCTTCATTTTCTGCATAAGTATTAAACAAAATTGCTTGAGAAAAAGCTAACAAAATTATGCAGATTACTACTCCATTTTTTCTCATTATGTTCAATTAATATTCACAGCTAAAAATAAATACTTTGTGAAAACTTGAAAATTTGTTTCAGATTAAGTTATTATTGTTTTTTGTTGGACATAGAAAAATGCTTATAGGTGTATATAAGTCCAAGATTTTAATGAAGAATAACAGCTTCATTCCTAAAGGGTCTCGCTTAGTTGCACTCAGGAATGCTTTTATTTTAACTAGAACTTTTTTTCACACATTACTAAAAAAAGATCTACCCTTCCAGAGAAAGCAAGATAGAGTTTTTCACATTCTCTCAATCATTTTTTCTCCAATTTTATTTGTAACAGTCCCCATTTTAGATATATTTTTACTATTATTCTTGCCAGGGCTTCATTTGTTTAGACCCTTATTTAAAGCTGGATGGAAATACGGACTTATCTCCGCAATTGGAGTTACATTGGCGGTTTCCATTATTACGCAATATGTGTTTTTTATTTACTCTTATCAATTTCAAGCATTTGGTTTGTTCTTAGCAGAAGAACCTAGAACATATATTCAGGTAGAAGTTGATGATTTATACATTAACCCTATGTTTGGTACAAATCAATATTTTGATTTTCTTAGTGTAGCAAATATTGCTCTTTATTTCGGTAATTTATCACATAGAATCACTCAAACAGATGCCTACTTTAACAGACCAACTTTTACTCAAACGTATGATCCAATTAATAATATCACGTATCTTCCTAATATGCCTCTTTATGGCACGTTAGGAAAACTCGCAACGTTTATCACAAATAACCTTGCATATGGAACTGTTCCAGAAAATGATTTTGAAGCTATAGCCATAGTTACAAGAGATTTTTATAACCATTCCTTAATTCGCGCAAATTCTAATATTACACTTTATGTCCCTATCTCTTTGAATTTAGAAGACTCACTTTATGATGATACAGCGGCAACTTTCAATGGCACTCATAAAGACATAGTTAATGTTACAGGTATTGTTATCCTTGATGAAATACCTAATTATGATATCACAGGATCAGAAATTGATATTCCTTTAGAATACATATTGGAATTTGATAGTGGTGCTGCAATTATGTCATTTTGGCCTTCTGCAAATAGAATTCTTGGATCAATAGCTGTGACGCAGAGTCAAGCAGATGTTGTAGCAGATTTATTTTATGATATCGATGAAATTGATTCTTTCAACCTACAAGGTGAAATAGACACGTTAAAACTTATAGGAATAACTTTAAAAGAAACTTACCTTGTTCGTTCAGATTTTCAATATGTTAGAATAAGTTCTTTTCTTGTTGATTTAATGGAGCAATTTAGAGATGAATATAATCTTTATCAAACCTTCATGTTTGCATTTTTGTCTCCAATAATTGTACTGACAATAATTCTTACGATTTATGCTGCAAATTTGGTTAGAAAGAAGCGAGATAGACAACTCACTATACTCACAGAAAGAGGAACGAACAGAAGGGAAATTGGTTCCTACTTGGCATTAGAATCAATTATTACGGGGGGAATCTCGTTAATTTTCGGTATTTTTCTAGGAGTTCCAATTGCTTCAGTACTTACGAAAAGCTCAGGATTTTTGATGTTCTCAAACACTCTTCTACCTTTGAGATTAGATCTTGCATCAGTTTCAGTTGCACTAATTGGGAGTGTTGGTGCAATTATCCTCATACAGCTTTTCAATACAGTAACACTCCTGAAGAAACGTGATATTGAGGATTATGGTAAAGTAGAAAAAACATTACCTATCTTCTACAAATACTTCCTTGATATAATTCTAATTGTATTTGCAGTAACGATATGGTTTGTCTTCAAATTACCAGCTCTTAGTGCGTACCAAGATTTAACTGCAAAATATGTTGGCATTCCTGCTCTTATAATAATGCTCTTTGGATTGATTCTTTTCGTGCAAAGATTATTACCACTATTTTCGAAATTATTGGTCAAAATAACATCAAGATTAAGAATGGATATTACATCACTAAGTATAAGAGAAATACACAGATATCAGAAAAGCTTTGCAAGATCCTCTATTATTTTGTGTCTTTCATTTTCTCTAGTGGTAAGTTCAATCATAGTTCCATATTCGTATCAAGATTTCAATACTCAAGGTGCATATTATGATTTAGGTGCAGATATTGTAATCCGAAACTTTCCTGTGAATAATGAGTACCTGAAATCTAAAATTGCTAATCTTACAGAGGTTGAATCTACATCCGTTGTTCGTTTCATTAATATTAATGATCCTGCTGTTGGAGATTTGGGAATAACATATTCACTATTGATAGTAGACCCTGAAACGTATCTTGAAACGGCTTTCTTCAGAGATGATTTCAGTGAGGAAAATGTTGAAACTTTATTTGATAACCTAGATGACACTTTTGGTGTTTTAGCACAAGTAGATGAATTGGGTGTGATAGAAAGGAAGGTTGGTCAAGATTGGTTAATTACTTATTCAGCTTACAATGATAGCTGGCGATCAGTACCACCATATTCTGCAATCAGACCTTTAAATCTCACACTAAAAATTCAAGGAGAATATAAATATTGGCCAAATCTTGTTAATCAAATATCAATTACTAATGTTAGATCTCTCTTTTATCATCTCGTTGTAAGAGAAGAATTCTTAGATAATATTCAAGTTCGACCAACCAATTTAATTGATTATTTTTATGTTAAAGTCAATAGCAGTTATAATATTGAAGAAGTAGCAGAAAAGATTGGTTTTGTTTCCGAAGAAGGAACAGTTTCTAATGTGGAAAGTAAAATATTCGTTAAACCAAATAGTCCCAGGTCTTCTATCCTGTATTCTGCAATTAATTCAACACTCATAATGTCCTTTGCTATTAACTCGATTATTTTAGCTCTTTTTGCATCCATTCAGCTTATTGATAGATCAAAAGAGATCGCAACAATGAAAGCTATTGGCATTTCAACAAAGCAATTGATGAAATATCATTTGTCAATATATATCTCACTTTTAGTCTTTTCAACTATATTTGGAATGATAATAGGATATTTAGCTTCATCGATGTTAATGGGAGTACTAACTATAACTCGAAACATACCTCCATATTCAATACTCTTCCCAATCGCTCAAGTAGTGATAGTTGTTGCCATTTTGGTTGGTGCTGCAGCTATGGGGGCGTTAATTCCAACGATTTCTTCCACAAAACAAGAAATAGGTACAGAGTTAAGACATTCAGCATAGGTAGATATAATGACGTTCATAGAAATTAGAGACTTAATGAAAATCTATTACACGAAAGAAACAAATATTCGTGTTCCTGCACTAAGAGGATTAGAGTTATCAATTAAAGAAGGAGAGTTTATTTCTGTAATTGGACCATCAGGTAGTGGAAAAACAACTCTTTTACTTATTTTAGCAGGAATGACAGATCCTTCTGCAGGATATGTTAAAGTAGGTGATCTTCGATTAGACCAGCTTTCCGAAGAAGAAAGAAGTCTTTACAGAAGGTATAGAGTAGGTACTTTATGGCAGTTACCAAGTCGAAATTTGATTTGGGAGATTAATATCTTAGAAAACGTTGAGATACCTATGAGATTATTAGGAATACCTAGAGAAGAGCGATTAAAGAGAGCTAAAGAATTATTAACAGAAGTAGGCTTGGATAAAAGAATGAATCACAAACCTCAGCAATTGAGTGGAGGTGAAGTTCAGCGAGCTGGATTGGCTTGCGCTCTTGCTCATCAACCTCTAATACTCCTAGCAGATGAACCTACAGGTGAATTAGATTCCAAAACTGCAGGAGAGTTACTCAGATTTTTCAAACATCTTAACAAAACTCATGGCATTACTGCAATAATGGTTACTCATGATTTTGATGTTGCAAAATCTACAGATAAATTAGTCCAAATTGTTGATGGTCGCATCTCAGGATATTCTCCTACCAAGAATCTTATAACAATCAGAGATATGCACCAAGTATATGTAGATACTTATGGTTCTATTCAATTACCTCGACATGTAATAGAAAATATAACTGTTGAAAAAGAAATTCATATAGAAGAAAAAGAAGGAAAAATTATTCTCTCACAAGAAGAAGAAAAAGCAAACAAGAAGAAAAAAACCAAAGCAAAATAAACATATAATCGAAGAAACTAATAAAGATAAACAAGAATAATTTAAGTATAACAAATTTGAAGACGATTGAAATGAGTGTTGAAAAACCACCTAAAAGTAAACCAAAACCTGACAAACAATTTGATGTCATTGTCCTTAAAATGATGACAGCTTTGGCTTTTAGTGTAGCATTTCTTTTTGGTGGGGGAACAATATTTGTATATGCTGTTACTCAAAGTTTGATAGTAGAGCCATATAGTGCATATGTGGGATCTGTATTAGGAATTCATATTGCTGTTTTAATGATTTATTATGCTATTGCGTTGTTTAAATATATAGTAAGTGATTGATGATGCAACTGAAATTCAGAAGAAAGAAAAAAGAAAAAGTAGATTATCTAAGATTAACAAGAAAGGAGAAATTGAAGAAAATAGGTTTATTCTGTCTGAAATGGGGTGGAGGTATATTAGTTGTTGAAATCATAATTTTAGTTATTCTAGATGCAACTGGATATATAGGAGTGAATTTTTTTAGTTGGTCGATGCTACTTATTCCAGGAATCCTTCTAACAGTGGGAGGATGTATGGGTGGTTTAGGAAGATATAATGTCCCACCTAAAATGAGAATAATTGAACCTAATGATCAAGACATAACACCATCTGATTTTCAAATAAGAGTAAGATTTGATTCTAGTTTTGTAAACGAAGAAACAATAAAAGTTACAGTAAATGAAAGAACTCTACCAAGTAAAATAGATGAAGAAAATAGCGTTCTAATAATCCCTAAAGTGTTTAAAAGTCCTCCAAAAAGAGCTGTCTCTCTTTTATTAGAAGCAACTGCTCAGGATAAGTCAGGTAAAGAAGTGAGAGATAAAATCCGTGTCATTAGTGATCCTGAGTATGAAGCCGAAGATTATCTTGAGTACTGGGAATTTAAACGCGAGGATGATACTTATTGGGGAAAAGAAATGCTAGCAGCTTCAAAGCAAGCAAGAAGGAATTTGATTTCACTTGAAATGATGGTTTTAGCTGTTATTCTTCTAGCTTTTAACGGAATTATAAGTGCAATTTATAATGCTATTGTATAAAAGATGATTTTGTTTTGCTAGTTTGTCAACCTTTTTAATGATTTATATAACTATAATTAGTAAGGGGACAAGAACATGGGTGTAAGCGTCCGAAGAAAATTTGTAAGTATTAGTTTAATTATGTTGTTTTCAGTAGTAGTGCTAACCAATATTGAGTTTGTTTCTTCAAATTCTAAATCAATTGAATTAGATGCAAATTATTATCATGATTACAGCGCAAAATTACGTCAATCAGATCCAACAAATCCTACTCAAATATTAAAATATGAATTATTAGCTGAGTTAGAACAAGTGGAAGAAACACAATCTGTTATTAAAAAATCTCCATTAGATGTTAAACTTGATGTTTTAGATGAAACAAGAAATTTCTTTCACATTCTGTCATTTTATGATAATCCTTATGTTTATGATGATGAGCCTGCAAAGTTGCTAGCGATCGGTGCAAATTCTTATGTTTATGTTTATACTGCAATTATTCCAGCTATGGGGGGAGAATCTAGCGCTAGAACAATAGCAGAAGGTTTTCGCGATGATTTTGAAAATAAAATTTATCCAAATAATATATTATATTTTGGAAATCCAGATGGTGGTGGAAGTGGATTAGGAGATATAGATGGAGATCCTCGTGTAACCATTTTACTTGATAGTCTTGATGGTGGAGTAGCAGGTTATTTCAATCCAGGAAATGAGTATAGTCAATCAACAATTAGTTACTCCAATGAAAGAGAAATGGTGTATGTAAATTATGATGAAACTGCTGGAGTTTTGTCACACGAATTCCAGCATCTTATACACTTTAATTATGATCAAGAAGAATTCTTGTTTGTTGATGAAGGTTGTGCAGAATTCTCTAAATATCTAAATGATTATGATATGACTAATAATCTAACCTTCTTTGCGGAGAATTATTTCTTTAAGAATCCTGAAGATTCTTTGTTATATTGGAATTACTATGAAACACCTCCTGAAAATGTAAGAACAGACTATGGAGGAGCTTATCTTTTCACTTTCTACCTAGCTGAGAAATATGGTGTTAATGCCATAAAGGATTTAGTAGCTGATTTAGACCATGGAGCAGCTAGTGTGGAAGATGCTGTTCAAGGACAAGGTCATTCCTTGGATTTCAATGAGATTTATTTGAACTGGATAACAGCAATTGCTATAGATGATCCTTCCTTTGCAAGTGGTATATATGGTTTCGAAAATCTGGATACAAACATTGATTA
>JAEOTG010000333.1 GCA_016839985.1 Candidatus Heimdallarchaeota archaeon
AATAGTTCCTTACTATTAACTCTTTTTTAGGATGATTCTTATATAAACATCTTTTTCCTCATTGTTTTTTGTAAGTCCAGTTACATATATCGTTTCATAGTTTCTAACTCCTGTTTCTTTCAGAGTAAAACTGTTTTTAGCTTCTTTCATTTCTTTTCTATCCATCAACCAAAAACTGGGGAGAAATTCAGGATCAAAATCATAACCTTTTCTTTTCATGATTGGATATAGCATATCAAGAGTTGATGATTCAGGTAGCTCTATCACCTCAATAATAGCAGCATTTTCTCCACATAATTGACAATTCTTGTTTGGAGGTTTCTCTAAGTAAAAGAATTTTCCAACTAATCCATTGTAAATGAGGTATTCGGGATTTACTACACCCAATTCAATTCCTTTGAGATGATGAAGTAACTTTAGAGCTTCTTGGGTCTGGATAGAAGCAATAACTGCATTTATAGATATAACTGTTGGGTCATGTTGATCAATCATTTTTACAGCTTCATCAATTGTAAATAATCCAGATTCTGGAAAATGTTCCTTAACTAAATCATTTGCATAATCTAGCGCTATTTTAACTTCTTCCATTTCAGTTGTGTCTGGAGGTCTATTATGTTTTGATTCAAAGAATAATTGACCTTTTAGAAGACAATGAGATCTTTTTCTTGGGATACCTACAAGAGTGCAAGCTGCCAGAGTTTCCCTCTCTCTTTCTCTTTGAGGATCACATTGAAGACATGAATTTACGTCAGGTAAATAAGTATAAACATGACCATAATAGGTAGCTGTTCCTCCATCTATCATTGGTTTCTTAAATTGAACAGCTCGCCTCATTAATTCATTTCTAGCTGTTACTGAATCAAGCCCTGAAATGTATAAATCAGCATTTGCATATATTTCTGGATTTACATCCTCTAGATTAGAATAATGCCAAATGTATCTACTATGAGGATTAATTTTCTTTAATGTTCGAGCAGCTACTTTAGATTTAGGTTCACCCTCCTCAGCATCATAAAATAATATTTGCCTATTTAGGTTTGAATGCTCAATGAAATCCAAATCAATTAAATGTAACATTCCAACTCCAGCCATAGCTAAATTCTTGGCAATTTCTGTACCTAACCCTCCTACTCCAACAATCAATACTGTTGAATCTTTTAATGCTTTCTGATTCCAACCAGGCAATCTTAATTGTCTATCGAACCTTATTCGTTCTTCTGCTGAAAGTGCTTCACTGAAGAAATTTGATTTTTCATTATAATTAGAATTGTTATCCATTTTATTGAACTCTTATTGTTTTTTGATTAATATTAAAACAAACATTGCGAAATCATATAAGTTTTTATTTTGTTTCTCCAAGGATTTATACACAAAGAATTGATTTTGAAATAAAATAAAAAAAAGAGACTTCTTTGTTTCATGTCTCTTAGATAAAAATTTGTTTTTTGTTTACCCTGCAGTTGAAACTGGTATCAAGAGTATGGTATCTCCATCCTCTACGTCATAATCTTCCAGAATGTCACCAGGATCACATGTTCTTCCTGCATGAGATAGATGAAATTCATCTGGTGGAAGACCAAATATTTGACTAACTGTATATTTAAGATCACTAATAGGAGTTTCTGTTGCTACAACAAGTTTTTCTTGTTTTGGATTTGGACCAATAGTACTTTGGAAATATACACTAATTTTCTTTCCTGCGGGAGTTTTTGTAGAAGGAGTCTTTGAAACTACTTCAATTTCTTCAACTACTTCTTCCTCTTCTTCATCAAACGATAATTCTTCAAATTCTTCGCTCATTTTTTTCAACCTTTTTAGATATTAATTAATCGAGTTTTACTTATATAAATTACTTTTTAAAAATTACTTTAGTTGTTTATTTGATAAACGTTCCACTTTAATATTTTAAATATGAAAATTTTGCGTTTAACTCAATAATAAAGCGAATAAAGGACAACAAAAGAAATTTTTAACTATCAGAAATAATATATTTGATTAAAAACTAGTTATAATAGGAATTTGACATATTGGTGTGATTTACAGATGGCTAAGAAGAAAAAAAGTAAGATAGTATCAAAGATTCCACAACAGAAAATACCATCTGATAAAATACCAAAAACAAAAATACCTTCTGATAGCCCCCCTAAGCGAAAAATTCGTGAAGAACCAATTATTCCACCAAAAAAACAGAAGAAAAAAGTAGATTCTACTCAACCTCCAAAATCTGATTTAACAGGTTTTAGATCTGAAAAGAAAAATCATACTATTCCTAAACAAAAAATACCTAAATCAAAAATACCAAAACAGGATAAATTTACAAGCTCTAAGCCAATCAAATATATTCCTAAGGATTCTCCTACAAAGCAGAAGAAACCAAAGGAAACTCGACCACCTCCAAAAACGAAACTGAAAGAAAAAAAACCTGTGGAAAATATTTTGAGTCCAGAAAAAGAGAAAAAGGAAAAGAAACCTATTCCACCTCCTGTTAATGATAGTGATAAATTTTCTGAAATTGAAAGTAAAGAATCTAAACCAGCTCCTAAAGAAGAAATGAAGAAAGAGAAGAAAAAGAGAGAAGAACCTATTACAACCCAAATAGAAGAAGTAAAAAGAAAAACTCCTAAACAGAAGATTCCACAACAAAAGATACCAAAACAAAAGATACCTAATCAGAAAAAACCTCGAAGGTAGAAAATTATCTTTGTTATTGATTATTTTAACATTCTAAACAGTCATTTCAAACAAAAAGAGCAATTGTTCCAAGATAGAAATAAACTATCCCAAAGATTAGTAGAAAGAAATTATGGAAGTATGTGAGGGAACTAGCGATATAAAGAGCTGGAATTGTTAGCATTAAAATTAATCCAGCAAGTTTTGGTGGAATACCTTTTTCACTTGTTCCTTTTAATCTAATGAATGGATATCTAATAAAAGATCTGAATAATAAATAATTACTTGCTAAATAATAAGGAAGTAGAAGAAAATCTATGATGGTAATATAAAAATCATAATTTATTCCATCTGTGTTGATTTCTCCAGTGGAGATAAGGAAGATATCATTAAAGTTAAACATTTCTTGTGCAAAAAGTATTAGAACTGGAATAAGAGGGAGAATAAAAACGTAGATGAATTCGTTAAATGTTGCTTTGTGTCTCAAGTAGTATATGCTTCTGAAAATGAAAAAGAATGATATGAACACAAAAATCGCTATGA
>JAEOTG010000334.1 GCA_016839985.1 Candidatus Heimdallarchaeota archaeon
AGAAATAGACAATTGACTGCAGAATTTACAAGACTTGTGAAATCTTGGAAAATCTTTGTTAATTCAGCTTTACCATCAATTGTAAATCTATCAACATCTCCTAAAATTTCAGCAGCAATAGTGTATCCTGTAACATGACATCCTCCTCTATTAGCAGTAGCATAATTTAGACCAATCCCTTTAGCTCCTCGTGGATCATAAGCAGGCATTTCTAAGCCTTTCACTGTCATTGACAATTCTGGAGCTCCAAAATGTTCACACATTCTCTTGGATCCTTCACCTATCCAATATCCTAAACCTTGACGAAAAGCTGTCATCCATGCTAGTTCAACAACTGCGTCACTATTTCCAAAATCTAGTTCTATTCCTTGTAAATCTGCTTCAGGTATTTTTCATTTTTCTTTTAACTCCATTGCTGCAGCTATAGTTGATCCAACTGTAATCGGATCCATCCCATAGATGTCACAATAATGGTTTGCTCGGATAACTGCTCCCATGTCGTTAATAGCTGTTGATCCCCCTAAAGCCCATATAGCTTCATATTCTGGACCTTCTGTATACGAAATCTTGTATGGTCCAGAATCTACTTTTGATTTTCTTCCACATGCAACGACACATCCCCAACATGGATGCTTGGAAATAAGATAATCGTCTGTTAGTGTTTCTCCTGAAATTTTCTCAGCTTCTTCATCAACACCAGTTTGCCAGTTATTTGTTGGGAACATACCTTTTTGATTTATTATATTGACTAAAACAGCTGTTCCATAGGTTGGTAAACCTTCTCCTGTTACACCATTTTCTTTTAGTTTTTCTACATGCTCTCTTACTTTAGCATTAAATTCCTCTGGATTAGCTATGTTAGGTTTTTGATCACCTTCAACTACAATCGCTTTCAGATTTTTCGATCCCATAACAGCTCCAAGACCTGTTCTACCAGCAGCTCTGTGCTCTTCATTCATAATCACAGCTAAAGGAACAACATTTTCTCCTGCTGGACCAATACACGAAACTCCTGCTCTAGGCTTTCCAAATTGATCTCTTAACCACTTTGTAGTATCTATAGAATTCATTCCCCATATCTCTGATGCTTCATGTAGTTCTGCTTTACCATCAAAAACTGTCAAATAGACAGGACCTTTTGCTGTTCCTGCAATAACAATACCATCATAGCCTGCAAATTTTAACTTAGCACCCCATCTCCCACCAGTATTTCCAGATCCAATTGATCCTGTAAGGGGAGATTTCAAAGCCATAACATGATGACGACCACTATTAGGAGACTTTGTAGCTGTTACAGGTCCAGTTGCGAAAACAAGGACATTATCTGGTGAAAGGCTATCAAAATTCTTTAAGTTAATACCTTTTTCTTCTAATTTCTTTGCATATTTCCACAGGAAGTGAACTGCGATACCTTTTCCACCTATGAATTTACGAAGAACTTCTTCAGAAAAAGTAAAATCAGAAAGTTCCATTGAAGATAGATTAACTTTGAGCCATTTGTTCATATATCCATTTTCCATAATTAGCACCGATTTTTGTAGCAATATCGTATTTCCACAACTATAATAATAAGTGTTGTTGCAAAAACTAATAATCTTCTCGCTTTGAAAGTAAATTAGATTAAAAAATGCTTGTAATTTGCTAGAACATAAATTATTTAAGATTTCTTTCAGTGAAAAGGTTGATTGAAGTGAGTGAATATCCAGAAACAATGCAAATTGAACCTACAAATGTGTGTAATTTCTCCTGTTCAATGTGTTTAAATTCTGGATTTAAAGACAATTCGAAGTTTTCACTTCCACTTGAAATTTATCAAAAAATTGCGGAAGAAAGTTTTCCATCTATTTCTAGGCTTGTTTTATACGGAATGGGGGAACCTTTGTCGCATCCTAATTTCATTGAAATGTTGCAAATAGCTCGCAGATATCTTCCCAAAAATGCAACTATTTTCTTTACTACTAATGGTTCTCTATTGAATGCAGAAAAGATAGATTTTATACTCAAAAATAGATTAGTAGATGAAATAACTTTTTCATGTGATGCTCTTATTGAATCAGAATCGAACGATCATGGACATTCTCGTGAAGTACAGGAAGTAGAAACGAATCTTTTGTATCTATTAAATCATGAACTTAGATCTTTGGTTAAAATAGGGATTTCTTCTGTTATATTGAAATCAAATGTAAATAATTTAGGGAAATTAGTTAAGAAATTAAGTAAATATAAAGTAGACTATATTTCTTTAAGTCATCTCTTTCCTTACTTTGAATATTTGATGGATGAAGTGATGTTTACAATGATTTCAAAAGAAGCTTTACCAATCCTAGAAGAAGCAGGAGATAACTGGAAAGAACTTGTTCTTGGCTATACAAGAGAGCTGTTTGCGGAACAAATGCAAGTAAGTTATAAAGAAATATATACAAAAAGTGAGAATATTGTCCAAAAACAAAGACCTTTTTCTGAAAAATACAAATCATTATTAAATAAAGCTAAAAAAAGAGATGTTCTGCTAAATATTTCACTCTATGATCTGGAAAAAGAGAAGATTAAAAGATTATATAATCTAGAACATATTTTTTCAGAATTGGAAACAAAAGCAAAGGAAAAAGGAATTGATCTTTTACTTCCAGATATTGTTCCTATATATGCTGAAAGGGAATGTCCATACAGTTCAAAAGAAACTTTGGTTATACGATCTGATGGAGAAACAGCTCCCTGTTTCAACTATTTATGGAGACATGACACTTACCTTAACTCCCATTCAAGAAGCTCTTCACACTTCTCTCTAGGAAGTGTTATGGAAAAAACCATCAAAGAAATCTGGAATGATGATTCTCATCAAAAATCAAGAAACAAAAAGAAAAAAATGAATGAGAACTTCCCATATTGTGGTGATTGTAGCCTCTCAAGTAATAATTGTTTTTACGCAATAGAAGATACTTCAGATTGCTGGGGAAATGAACCTTTTTGTTCTGAATGTCCATACAGTGTAAACTTGATAAAATGCCTACTTTAGCCAAAATCAAGTCATTATAAAACACAGAATTTAAACATTGTAAAGGTTTATAAGCTAAATTCAGAAAAGGGCTTTATGTCTGAAAACATTGAGTTAGTTAATTTTGCTAGAACAGATATTAAAGTAACACCAATTGGTCTTGGAGTATGGCAATTTGCTGATGGAGGATTTTGGTCTGCTTTACCAACAAAAACAATGAATGCTATAGTTAAAACGTCCCTAGATGAAGGAATTAATTGGTTTGATACAGCAGAAGCATATGGAAGAGGGAAATCAGAAAGAAATCTTTCCACAGCCTTGAAAGCTTCAGGGAAAAAGGATGGAGATATAATAGTAGCAACTAAATGGATGCCAGTTCTTAGAAGAGCAAGAAGCATTCTTGAAACCATTGAAGAACGACTCTACCATTTAGATGGTTTCTCAATAGATTTATATCAAATTCACAATCCAGGTTCGATTTCTTCAATCAAGAATCAAATGAGGAATATGGTTGAATTGGTTAACAGAGGAAAAATAAAATCTGTAGGTGTAAGTAATTTTACAACTAGAATGATGAGAAAAGCTCATGAAGAATTGGAAAAAAACGATATACCTTTAGTATCAAATCAAGTAAGGTATAGTCTAATAAGAAGAAAAAAAGATCAAAACGGATTTCTAGATGCGGCAAAGGAATTAGGAATAAAAGTGATTGCTTATTCACCTTTAGAACAGGGACTCCTTACTGGTAGATTTCATAAAAACATGGAAGCTAGAAAAGAAATAGGTTATGCAAGAAAATATTATTCAGTTACCAAGAAGAAGGTTAAGCAAACAAAGGAATTAATTGACACTCTTGAAAATATAGGACAAAAACATGATGTAGAAATATCAACAATTGCTCTTAGTTGGTTGATAGATTACCACAAAGATTTAGTTGTTGCAATTCCTGGGGCATCAAAACCTGAACAAGTTAAAAAGAATACCGAAGCGATGAGAATTAAACTATCTTCAGCTGAGCTAAATGAGCTTGATGAAAAATCTCAGGTTGTCTAGAAGAGTTTCAAAT
>JAEOTG010000335.1 GCA_016839985.1 Candidatus Heimdallarchaeota archaeon
CCTTGTATAAAATAAAGTTGAGTTTAAGGTGTAAGGAATGGATTGTAGATTCTGTAAACTTGAAGAAATCTTGCTTTTAGATGATGGAGTTACTTATAAATGTCAATTTTGTGGATATGCATTCGAGGTTTCAAAAGCAGGGATATTATATGATAAAATGATGCAAATGCCATTAGCTTCATGGTTACTAGCTTCAATTCTCTGGTTTTCTGCAATGTTAACTGGTGTTGTCTTTGGATTAGGATTTAATAGTTCATCATTAAGTACAACCATAATATTTCTACTGATTTACGGTGGTAGCGCACTGTTGTATGGTTTCGCTATATCTATGGATTATATGAGTGTTACATGGCGTTGGACAATAGGTAAAATAACAAGAAGATCAAAATCTTTTGAAGAAATCAAGGATGAAGTCCAACAACAGAGAAAGAAGAAAATTGTTAGTGAAATGGCTGCAGGCCAGGTTATTGATGATTTAACTGGTAGATACATTGATACAGACATTCGTCCAGGAGAAAAAAGAGTCGCCAAAATTGCTCCTTCATTTAAAGCAGGACTATATACTGTAATCTTAGCTGTTGTATTTTTAATAATCTTTAATTTTATATTCCCACCTTTAGTAAGTTAGGGAATCATCCCTTTTTATTTTCCACTAAAGAAAGTAAGAAGTTGATATTTTCAATATCACTCCTTATTTTATTCACTGGTGTTTCAAGTATCCAAAATTTATTTTTCAATAAAGGATGATTCACTAACTGTTTGAATCCTTCTTCACCAATTCTTCCTAAACCTATATGATCATGGATATCACGATGAGACATAAAATCACCTTTAGAATCATTTGCATGAATAAGAATTAAGTTTTCTATTCCAATATTGGATTCAATGACAGCTAGTGTATTAGTTACTGCTTTCTTATTCCTTAAATCGTAGCCTGCACCAAAACCATGACATGTATCAAAACAGAATTTAACAAATCTTTCATCTCCTATTTCTTCTAGTATTTTAGCAATTCTGGTTATGTCACCTGTAATAGAATTCTTCCCTCCAGCTGAGTTTTCAACTAGAATAGTGACTTTGTTTCCTACAATTTCTAATCCTTTGAGAATAGAGTTCACATAAGTATCAAATCCTTGTTTAAAAGAACCTCCTGTGTGTGAACCCCCATGAATAATGAAATAGGGAATAGTTAATGTCTTGCAACGTTCTAATTCAATCAATAGTGATTCTATTGATTTCTTATTTACAGTTTTATCTAAAGATGCTAAATTTGGCAGGTAAGAAATGTGAGCAAAAACTGGGGATATACCACTCTTAACCACTTGATTCTTAAATCTTACAACTGCTTCTTTTTCTAATGCTTTTGCTGACCAACCTCTCGGGTTTTTCAGAAATATTTGAAAAGTTGTGCAACCTTTTTCTTTTGCTCTTTTAAAAGATAGATCGATTGATCCAGCAATAGAAACGTGGCACCCAATTTTCATCTAACTCTTATTTTTCTTCTTCTTTATATGAGTTTGGAAAATTTAGAGTTTTAAAAAATATAAGATGATGCAAGTTCTCTATATTTTTCGGTTAAATATAGGAATTGATCTTTTTCACTTGGAGAAATATCTTGAAGTGATAAAGAGCAGTAGACCTTTGCTCTAACATATGCTCTGTAGGATTTATAAAATTGCATAAATGGCGACGACTGTTCCATCTTATCCTTTGTTTCTTCAAAATAGGTGGAGAGGAATAATTCAGATTGCTTATTTAATCCATTAAAATCCAAATCCATAGCTAAAAATGCTAATTCTTCCAGCACATCTTGGATTCTTAACATTTCATTAAATTCTATACAATCAAAAATAACAATTTTATCATCATACTCAAAAATATTAGATAAGATAAGATCACCATGTCCATCAACGATTTTACCTAAATCTTTTCTTTTTTCCCAAAAATCTTTATTTCTCTCTAGATATTCATATACTCTGTTTTCTAGTTTGACATCATAAGGAAAGTTCGCATACTTCTTAGTTGTTCTAAAATTTTCATCCCATTTCTCGAAAATGCTTTCATAATGAGAATAATCTGGATAAACTATGTTTTTTTGATGAAATTCTGCTATTTTTTTCGCAATGTTTTTGATGGTTGCGTTTCTCAGAGATTTTTCATTTTCAATTTTGAATGATAATAGAGATTCTTGAGGAAGTTGCTTCATTTTAACTAAATATTCAACAAGTTCTCCTTTATTGGATAGATTTCCATCTTTATCTATTCCTTCAACACTAAGATAAACATCTGGAGCTAGTCTTCTATTTAATACAATTTCATTCTTGCAAGCTTCTAATCTTTTCTTAATGGTTGAAAAATCTAAAACTTCTCCAAATTTTATGTCTTTTTTCATTTTGTATGCAAATGGACCTGTTAAGAAAACCCAACTTATATTTGTTTCAATTAGTACAATTTCCAATTCTGTTTCATGGGAATAAGCTGAAGGGTCTAATAGTTTATTCAGTATTTCTTTCTGAGAGAGCATTACTAATCCTTTCTATTATTTTTTGATAATCAGAAGTCATTTCTACTTCAAGATGAGGTAATTTTGTAGGCTCAAATAATTGCTTAAATCGCTCAAATATTTTCGTATCTGCATCACTTAAAGTTCTTCTTTTTCTAGTGTCTCTTTCTTCAAACCTCTTTCTTATTAAGCTTTCTGGACAAGTTGCCATTACGAGGAGAAATTTAGCATCAAATCGTTCAGCAATTCGTTTTACCTTGCTTCGTAGTCTTTCTCTATAAAAAGTACCATCCAAAACAACACCAATATTATGTTTAAGCAATGTATAGATGACATAATAGATAGTGTCATAGACAATCATTCTCTGTCTTTCTGAGTAAGATCCTCTTCCAAATGTGTTACGTCTAACATCACTGAAAATCCTCTTTCTAACAGAATCAGTGCTTATATGTTCTAATCTATATCTTCTTGCTAATTTTCGAGCTAGAGTTGATTTTCCCGTTCCAGGTAATCCAGCAAGTAAAATAACTAAAGATCGTCGTTTTTTTCTCTTGTAGGAGATGGTTTTCACTTCCTTTTGCTATGATTTGGGCAAAGTATTTGAGATTCTTCTTTAAATAAACCTTTTTTCACTTCTTCCTTTGCATGCTTATTACATAAAATTTTCCCACAAGATGAGCATTGCTTGATATGTTCACTACAACTATATTCTTCACAAAAATCACATTTCTTGGATGATTCAGATGAGATGACACTCTTACAGTAAGAACATACCACTGCATGTTTTGAACATACAATATTCTTTGTTATGGAATCCTCTATTGTGTGATCTTGACATAAAAATGTTCCACAAACAGAACACACATCAGGAGTAGAAACAAATAGCATTTTACTTGATTTCTGCTCTAAACACATTTCACATAAAAGATGTACTTCTGTTCCAAGAGCTGATTCTGCAATTCCATTTAGCAATAATTCATTACCATTATTGTCAACAATTGAAATATCAGCTAAAGAGACAGGAATGTAAATGAGAGCAGCATAAATATTCTTTATTTCATTAGCTTTGGGGATGATGAAATCTTTTCTGCTAAGGATTCTGCTTATATCGTGCAGAAGTTTTACTTTTGGAGAAGCTTTAATTTGTGCATCAAGCGATTTGATTGATGCTATTCCTTCCTCAACTTCTTTGACGAAATTCTTAATCACCTGAGGACCATATTTGAGTGTTTCCACTGCTTTACTATATTCCCCAACATCACTGGTGCTTTTATACTTATATTTATCTTCCATAAGAGGTTTAAGTGTAACATACAAAGCTTTTGCTTGTTCAATTTTTGCTTGAAACTGTTTAACTTTTTTTCTCTTTTCGTTTATTAATTTCCATAAATTATTTCTCTCATTTTCCAGCTCTTCCAACCAGTTTCTAATTTCAACTTCATGATCTTTTTCAATCTTCATCAGACCTTCTTCAATAGCTTTTTGCCATTCACTAGTGTAGAGTGTTTGATCGATTAATAAAACATCATGGAATGATTCTAGAATTGTTTCCGGTTTTCTTTGAATCTCTAGTTGTTTAATATTAGTTGATGGAGCACTGAAAAGATTTCCAAGATTTTTTAGTGGAAGGACTGAAATCAATTCTTCAAAAACTTCTTCAGGTTGAATTGGAATACTTTCTTGATCCCAAATCTTTTCTTTATCACTAAACTCTATTTTATCAATTAAAGGAAAAATTCTTTTAATTGGGATCGAATGACTTATTTCATTCCATCTATCAGCATTTGCATAATTTACTTGAATCCTTCTTTTTGCAAGTATTTGAAAGTCTAAATACAGGAATGGAACATATGCTAAGGATAAATTTTTTGTTCCCAAAAAACTGAATTTACGACTACCAAAGAATTTATCTAACAACTCTTTAAACTCTACAGGTTCGTATTTCAAATACTGATCTTTCATTGTTTTGATAACATTTGTAAGATCAATTACCTCAATTTTTATTGGTTCAACTTCATATTCCAATTCAGTTTTTGATACTTCAGAAGGTAGAGAATCTGTATCTACCTGAGCTTCTTCAGGAGATGGTTCAATTCCAGCTTGTTTATCTAATAGAGTTGGAGTTTTTGATATCTTCTTTATCGAAGCTAATTCTTTCTCTAAATCCTCAAGATTCAATTCTTTTTCTATATCTTCCAAATCCATAGCATCGATATCATGATCATAATCACCTATTTGCTTGCATAAAACTTCAGGAGGATTATCATAGATCTTTGCTACATCTTCATCAGATAGTGTTTTGTGAGTAGTATATAATCTTCGAGTCTCAATGTGTTCAGGTTTATTGAAAACGTCTGGTGATAGAACATAGAATTCACCGCTCTTAAAGTTCTGTAGTTGATCCACAATAAAACGAGCTTCTGGATAAGCTTGAAGCATTTTATCAACGATTCTTAGATCTTGGGGAGTAACAAATCGTCCAAATAAGAAGGTACTAACTTGACCAAACGATTTATAGTCAACGTCAGAAATATTTTGCGTAGCTACTAGCATGGAAAGACCAAATTTTCTTCCTTGTTTAAATAGAAGTTGTAGCCATTGTTTTGTAGGAGGATTTTTAGGATGTGGAGGAATCAGTTGAGGAGGTCCTGCAAGTTCATCAATGTAAAATATCAGTTGTGGATCCTCTGAAGGATTTGATCTAATATATGTATAGAGACTCTGAGCTAGAGTAGTAATGTAAAGTTCTCTCAATCTAAGATTTGTGAGAGTATTTAGAAAAATAATAGCTATCCTTATTTTATTTGGATCTGTTGATCTTATTAAAGTTTGAATAGATAATTTTGGTCCTAGATTAAAAACTAGAGAAGGTGCGCCTACCGTTATGGTTTTGATTCTTTTAATTAGAGAATCTTTTTCTTTCTGAGACAAAAGAGATCGAATATTTTCTGGTACATATGCAACTTCAGTTTTGATTAAATCAATAAGCATTTCAAAATCTGCTATTAGAATATCTTTTTCGAGACACTGTTCGAATAAAGAAACCAAATAAGCTTTTACAGCTCCACCTTTTTCAGCACTTAATCGATACCCTAAAACATTAGCAATAGTTGTTGCAATACCATCTATGGCAAGAATTTTTTCTTCTCTGTCTAACTCTTGAGGGGGCATTATTAGTGGATTTATAGAAAGAGGTATCCCCTTTTCAGAGGCTGGTGTAAAAATAACAATTTCAACTTTGTTTTTATATTCTTCATAAAAATCCTTGGAGATCCCATAAGGTTTAAGTTTTTCATAATCCTCTACCATCACTAAACTGCTTATATCTCCTTGAGGATCAATTATTATAGCTGGAATATCACTTCTTATAGCTTCTTCAATCAGTATTTTACAAGCAACCGTCTTCCCACTCCCACTTTGACCAAATACGCTTATGTGCCTGTTAAGAGCTTTTAAAGGTAAAAATACATCTTCTTTTGTATCATAATTAACTCCAAGATGTAAAGATGGAGACAATTCATCTTTATCTGACATTATTCTTCAATGAAAAAAGAGAACGAAAATATAAAAAGTATTGCAAAATGTGCTATAATTGAAAAAAAAAAGAGAAGGAGTCTATTGTTATAGTCCAGCGATTAAGAATAGAACTCCACCAATAATTACTAGTAAACCACCAATACCTCCACCAACAATTCCTAGAACAATTAGAAGAATTCCTATGACTATATAATCTAGACCAAATCGGCCTAATGCTAGTAGGACAGATAAAGCACCAATTACAATCAAGATTATAGCAGCAATTAGAGGATCAAGATTTAGATTACCTCCAATCCAATTTGCTGTATTGAAAATGTCTACAATATTTTGTATAACATCACCTATAATCCACAAAACACCAACTACAACCTCTATGATTCCACCTATTACTCCAACTATGGAACCCCAGTTGGCTAAACTTTTATTTTTCTTTGCCATAGTACAAGAATTTTGTTTGATGTATTTAAGATTTTTC